>CAZDOM010000016.1:0-40307 GCA_964507015.1 uncultured Rikenellaceae bacterium
TATCGGATCCGGTAATTATTTCTATAATATCTTCAGTTTCTGAATCTTCGACATATACTACATTGGAATAAACTGCTGCAAGGTACAATACACCTTCATCAACACAAATATCCCTGACGACATTCACGGAACCATTTTCTGATTTTTCAGGATAAAATATACTCCGTACGAAGTTTCCCGAATAATCATAAACAAGTATCCTGAAATTGATTGCATCGATTATGAATAATTGATTGTTATAAGCTGCGAATGAGGGTACAGCATATAGATATCTTCCACCCTCCAGTTGTTTTTCATCCATTCCCTGGCCTATCTGGCCCTCTTCTGTGCCGAATTTCAAAAAAACAACCTGCCCGGTTTCAATTTCAGATGAAACTTCCGGGACTGTTTCCGCTTCTGTTTCTTCATCGGCTACTGATTCAATATATTCATGTTTGGCAGACTTTGCTTTTTCAAGCAGTTCATCAAGCGGAACATATACCTCTTCATCACCTCCCCTGAGAGCAATTATAAGACAATCAACTCCCGCTTTCTTTCCAAACGTACTTCCGTAAATAGACCAGGAAGGATCAATGTCTTCAAGGAAGATTTGCTTTGATTCAGGGATGTTATAAAGCTGAAGTACTGTTTCAACTCTGCCTGGCCCGACAGAAAAAGGTGCCTGTTCAACTATTATCCAGGCATTATTCTCTGTTTTATCCAATATTCCGTAAATAAACTCGCTGTTGGAAATAAATAAATTTCCCACTTTCTCTTTTGTATCAAAATAAACAGCTCTTCTGTTGTCACCTTCATACACTCTTGTTATTGCCACTTCGTTTTTAGTTCCGCATGAATATGCCAGAAACAGCAAAACCGGTAAAATATAAACCTTAATTATTTTCATAAATGACCTCCTGCCTTATTATTTGTTCAATCAAAAAATATGTTATTCTTCAATTATTTTTACGCTGCGTATCCAGATAATCGAAGGATCAATTTCTCCTTCTTCGGTCTCTGAATATATATCAGAAAACGTTACAAGCTGATCATCCTTCCAGTATCCTATTATTTCGGTTATTTCTGTTACTGCACGATATGCAGTATCCAACTCAAAACCATTATTTTGAAGGTAATCAGCTATTCTTATTCTATCATCATTCTTATTGGTACAATTCAAGCCGGTTTCATAGCCTCTGAGATTAATTTCCAGGTATGACATAGAAGAGTCTGCCGCCGGCTTCAGCCAGGTAAAGTCAACAGGTTGAGGTTTCGAAACAAATGGGATACCAAGTTCTGATGATATTTCCTTCATGATCATGATTTCAGGAAACAGCACTTCCAGAGGGATAGTTTTTGTATAAATCTGTTCGCCGTCGTTAAACAGGAGAGTATCCGGCCTGATCGTCAACCCATATTCATTGGTTGTTCCGTCTTCTGTAACTATTATGAGGGTTTGTCCTTCAATTTTCCATGTTCCATACATGAAAGGTCTTGAATGCAGATAACTTGTAAAAACCTTGCTGCTGTCATCTTTCATGAAGCTGTAAGACTCTACGTCACCTTTGACTGTATACCAGTCGCCTGAAAGAAAATCTTCAGAGATTGATGGTTTTTTCCGGGAACAGGCTGAAAAAATAAATGCCAAAACAGTTACCGTAAGAAAGAAAGTTACATGATTTTTCATAAGCTCGATTTTAATATTACTAATTAAAGTGCTGTAGTGAACCAGAAAGATTTGTCAAAACCAGATAGAATTCTTTAAAATTGACATGAATTTACAAAGAAAATTGCAGATGGCGATATTTACCCTATATTAATACTTGTGATTCACATTTTAATAACCTTTACTTGCGTATATTTGTATGGTAATCATCAACAGTATAAAATGAATAAAAGAACCTTTTTTAAAACAGGATTATTAGGTATGAGTGCATTGTTAATTCCTAAAAAAGCTTTTCCCCTGGAATATTATCCCATGCCCTCCGACAAAAAATGGGCTATTTTGTTTGCCACATGGTGTGGTTCAACACGTGATGCAACCTGAAAAGACCCGAGTGTATGGCATTCGGGAAAGAGGTACTGGAAACAGGCATCTATTATTATTGGTTATTCAAAATTCCGGCCCGATTGCGTGGCTTTGTCAATAAGGTACATATTCTAAAATCAGGCTTATAAATTATTTTGGAGGGGTGTTGTGCAACACCCCTGCTTTTTACGAATTGCTTCTGAAATAAGCTTGCTATTCCTGCATATTTATTAATTTTAGAGTGTATTGATAATCAAATCTAAAACTAATAATATGAAAAGAATCTTAGTAGTAATTTTTATGATCTGCATTTTACCTGCAGTATCGATGGCTCAGGCCAGGTTCAATGGTCTCGACATGAATATGGGTAACCTGTACAGGTTATCAAATGCCAAAACCCGATCAATAAGTCCGGAAAACTTTACCGGAGAAAAGGGTAAAGCCGGTATGGCCGATCCTGCTGATAAGGATAAACCCAATGTGGCAAATGCATACAATGCTGCACGTGACCTGGGCCAGGGATGGAAGGTTAATCCTTTCGTACGTATAATGCCCGGAGAAACATTCACACTTGCTGATATTGAAGGCCCCGGGGCAATCCAGCACATCTGGATGACTCCTGCAGGCAAATGGCGTTATAATATACTCCGCATCTATTGGGATGGGGAATCTGAACCTTCAGTGGAATGCCCTGTTGGCGATTTTTTCGCAATGGGTTGGGGAAGCTATGCTCCGCTTACATCACTTGCAATATGTGTCAATCCAGGTAGTGCCTTCAACTGTTACTGGATAATGCCGTTCAGGAAGAAATGTAAAATAACTATGGAGAATACAGGCGATGAGGACAGAATGACTCTTTATTACCAGATTGATTATACTCTTACTGATGTACCTGACGATGCAGCTTATTTTCATGCACAGTTCCGCAGACAAAATCCCAATTCAACTTCCGATTATACCATAGTGGATGGTATTAAAGGTAAGGGACATTTTGTCGGAGTCTATATGGCCTGGGGTGTACATAATAATGGTTGGTGGGGAGAAGGTGAGATAAAATTCTTCATGGATGGCGATACAAAATTTCCCACAATCTGTGGTACAGGAACTGAAGATTATTTCTGTGGCTCATACGATTTTGACACCAGGAAGAAAAATGCTGCCGGTGTCGAAGAGGTCAATTATACTGAATTCAGCACCCCTTATACGGGTCTTCACCAGGTGATACGGGGTGACGGACATTATAATGTAATGCAACGCTTTGGATTGTACCGCTGGCATATTTTGGATCCTGTCCGTTTTGAAAAGGATCTCAAGATTACTATCCAGGATCTGGGATGGAGACAGGGTGGAAGATATCTTGCTCAGAAATCTGATATAGCATCTGTCTGTTTCTGGTACCAGACAGAACCACATGCAAAATTCCCGAAAATACCTGAATGGCGCGAGCTGGAAGTTAATTAATACTTAAAAATACATAGATGGAAAAAGAGATCTCAAAAAATGACATAGGCCGCAGGAAGTTTATAGCTGATACTGCCATGGCTGCTGCAGCTTTAAGCTCAATTGGGCTTGTTACATCATGTAATGGGAAAAAAGAACAAATAGGCAAGGAAGAGAAGCTTCCCCTCATGCTTAACAGGGCCCCCGACGGACCGATCTTGAAAGCAGGTCTTATCGGTTGTGGCGGAAGGGGTACCGGGGCAGCTATTAACTTTCTTGATGCAGGATCTAATCTGGAGTTAACAGCTCTGGGAGATGTGTTCAGGGATAAACTTGATCTGTGCAGAGAGCAACTTAAAAAGGAAAAGGATATCGAAATCGCAGAAGAGAATTGCTTCATAGGTTTTGACAGCTATCAAAAGGTAATAGACTCAGGTGTCGATGTTGTCCTGCTTTGTACTCCTCCTCATTTTCGCCCTGAACATATTGATGCTGCAGTTAAAGCCGGCAAACATATCTTTCTGGAAAAACCATGTGCAGTTGATCCTGTAGGGGCAAGATCGGTTCTGGTATCCATAGAGAGGGCAAAAGAAAAGGGGCTTTGTATGGTAAGCGGGACAATAAGAAGAGTTCAGAAAGATTTCATGGAGACAAGAAGACAAGTAATGAATGGAGCCATAGGCGACATTGTGAGTGCTCATATTACCCGTAATGGCGGATCACTCTGGGTAATTAGGAAAAAGCCCGGGTGGACCGACATGGAATATATGCTCCGTAACTGGGCTAACTTCTGCTGGCTGTCAGGTGATCATATTGTTGAGCAGTTTATTCATGAGATAGATGTTATGAACTGGTACCTGCGTAAAACACCTGTAAAAGCTATCGGGTGGGGAGGTCGCCAGAGAAGAGTTACCGGCGACCAGTACGACTTCTTCAGTATAGAATATATTTACGATAATGGCATGCACACACATTGTGCTGCACGCCAGATAACAGGATGCAGTAACCTTACCGAACAATTCATTGTGGGAACACAGGGTTTTGCAAATGCCAGGGGAACACTGTTCAACCTTAAAGGAGAAGAGATATGGAAATACCCTGCTCCGGAGGAGGGCTCTGAAGATGAAACATGGAAAGTTACTGATCCATACGTACAGGAACATATAAACCTGGTAACCGGTATCAGAACCGGAAACATGGTAAATGATGCAGAAGAACAGGTAAATTCAACCCTTATAACCATAATGGGTCGTATGTCGGCATATACAGGGAAAGATGTTACCTGGGATGAAGTGATGAATTCAGACTTGTATCTCGGACCAAAAACATATGCTTTTGGACCTGTTGAGGGTATTCCTGAAGAGATACCGGTGGTTGGAATTGCCCCTAACGTTTGATATTGAAAAAGCTACTCCGGATTTTCTCAGTGCAAGTTTTTCATTTAATTGAAGATAAAAATAATATAATGAGAAGAATCAGATTCAACAAAGTAACCGTAATAGTTTTTGGTATACTTCTGATACATTCATGTGCAGGAGATAAGACCAAAAAACATGTTCCGGGACATGCATACAATGGACCCTATTCAGGGGAATACCTTAACAGGATAGCATTCCCGATCGGAGGTATCGGAGCAGGGATGTTTTGTCTGGAAGGCACCGGGGCAATTTCCCATATGTCAGTAAGGAACAGGCCTGAAATGTTTAATGAGCCCTGTATGTTTGCTGCTCTTTCAATTAAAAACCTTGAAAATGGCACAAAGATCATTGAGGGGCAGGTGCCGGAATGGAAGCATTACGGACAACCAGGATCAGGAAACGGATCATCAGGAGCCAGTTATGGGCTCCCGCGGTTTCAGGATGCTCTTTTTATAGCAAGATTTCCGTTTTGCGAAATCAAACTCAGTGATGACGATATACCTCTGGAAGTATCTGTTAGGGGATGGAGCCCTTTTATCCCGACAGATGCCGATAACTCAAGTCTTCCCGTAGGGGCCCTGGAATATTCATTCAGCAATAACGGCAACTCGGTAGTTGATGCTCTGTTTTCTTATAATACAAGGAACTTTATGAGACAGTCGGGCGGAAAAGCAACGATCAAACCAGTCGCCGGGGGATTTATCCTGTCGGAGGAAGGCACATCCAATATGCCTGAAAAACATGGCAATTATGCAATATTTACTACAGACCCGGAAGTGATAGTGGATCATTGCTGGTTCAGAGGAGGATGGTGGGACCCTCTTACAATTACATGGAACACTATTCTTGACAGCAAGACCAGAAATACACCTCCTGTCGAAGATGATGCTCCGGGAGCGTCACTGTATGTTCCCTTTACTTTGAACCCTGGCGAAACAAAAACTATTAAATTAATGATGGCATGGTATGTCCCGGATACAAACCTGAAATACGGAGAAGATTCCGAGGAAGAAAGACAAATCAGTCCTGACCCGAACTGCTCATGCAAAGATCCGTTCTACAAACCATGGTACGCAGGTAAATTTACAGACATAAGGGAGATAGTAAATTACTGGAAGACTAATTATGCTGACCTGCTAAGCAAATCAGAACTTTTCAGCACCTCTTTTTATGCTTCAACGCTTCCTCCCGAGGTACTGGAAGCTGTTGCTGCAAACCTGACAATCCTGAAATCACCGACTGTGTTAAGGCAAACAGATGGTAAGCTATGGAACTGGGAAGGTTGCAGCGATAATTCAGGTTGTTGTGCCGGATCATGCACACATGTATGGAATTATGCTCAGGCTATACCTCATCTTTTCCCGAAACTGGAAAGGACACTCAGGGGTGCAGAGTTTTTTGCCAGCCAGGATTCAGAAGGTCATCAAACATTCAGGGCTGCACTTCCAATAAGACCCGTGGCAACAACTTTTTATGCAGCTTCTGATGGTCAGCTGGGTGGTATAATGAAGCTCTATCGCGACTGGCGTATAAGCGACGATTCAGAATGGCTTAAAAAAATGTATCCCAGAGTGATAGAAAGTATTGATTATTGTATTAAAACATGGGATCCTCGTTCCACAGGTACTCTGGAGGAACCACATCATAATACCTATGATATTGAATTCTGGGGACCTGATGGTATGTGCACCAGTTTTTATCTTGGTGCACTGAAGGCTGTGTCGGAGATGGGAAAATATCTCGAAAAGGATGTATCGAAATACGAAGATCTTTATAAAAAAGGCAAGGCAGCAATTGAATCAGAGCTGTTCAATGGTGAATATTTTATTCAGAAAATTACTTGGGAGGGACTGAATTCACCTGACCCCGTAAGAGCGTCTGAAAGTTCCTGGTCATCTGATTATTCCGACGAGGCCAGACAGTTGCTCCAAAAGGAGGGTCCTAAATACCAGTATGGTACAGGATGTCTTTCCGATGGTATACTTGGAGCATGGATCAGTGAAGTATGCGGAATGAGGAATATTGTTGATTCATCGAAAGTAACCAGCCATCTTACTTCTGTTTATAAATATAATTTTCGCAAAGATCTTTCTGACCATTCCAATCCTCAGAGACCCTCTTTTGCTCTTGGACACGAGGGAGGTCTTCTCCTGTGCAGCTGGCCTAAAGGAGGCAAACTGTCTCTTCCCTTTGTTTACAGCGATGAGGTATGGACAGGTATAGAATACCAGGTAGCTTCACATCTTATGATGATGGGAGAAACCGAAAAAGGACTCGAAATTGTCAGAGCAGCACGCGACAGATATGATGGAATGATCAGGAATCCTTTCGATGAATATGAATGCGGGCACTGGTATGCAAGGGCAATGTCAAGCTATGCAATGCTGCAGGCTATGACAGGTGTGCGTTATGATGCGGTCGAACAGGTAATGTATATCAATTCCGGGGCAGGAGATTTTACATCATTCATCTCAACAGCCACAGGTTTTGGAAATGTCGGAATGAAAGAAGGCAAACCGTTCCTGGATGTAGTCTATGGTGATATTACAATAAAGGAATTTGTATATAATTAAAAAGAATCCATTTATTTCAGTTTATTAACACCCATATTCCAGAGTGCAAAACTGAAAATATCAGCATACTGTTCAATTGTTTTACTTACCGGTGTTCCTGCTCCATGGCCTGCCCTGGTTTCAATCCGTATCAGTACCGGGTTGTTACCACTCTGTTTTGCCTGCAATTGTGCGGCGAACTTGAATGAATGTGCAGGTACAACCCTGTCATCATGATCACCTGTTGTTATAAGGGTTGCAGGATACTCAACTCCCTCCTTTACATTCTGAACAGGAGAATAGCCAAGAAGGTATTTAAACATTTCGGGATTATCATATGCTGTTCCGTAGTCGTATGCCCAGCCGGCTCCGGCAGTAAATTTATGGTACCTGAGCATGTCAAGTACACCAACGGCAGGAAGAGCTACCCTGAAAAGATCAGGGCGTTGAGTCATTACTGCACCTACTAACAAACCCCCGTTTGAGCCACCCCGGACTGCCAGATGATCAGGCGATGTATATTTGTTTTCAATGAGATATTCTGCGGCAGCTATAAAATCATCAAAAACATTCTGCTTTTTCAATTTAGTACCGGCAAGATGCCACACTTCACCATATTCACCACCACCTCTGATATTAGGAACAGCGTAGATGCCTCCCATCTCGAGCCATAGTGCATTGGTAACAGAAAACTCAGGTGTCTCACTGATGCTGAATCCGCCATAGCCATATAAAAGGGTATTATTTTTCCCATCCTTTACGGTTCCTTTTTTATATGTAATTATCATTGGGACACGAGTTCCGTCTTTGGAAGTGTAAAATACCTGTTCAGTCTCATAATCATCACTATTGAATGCAACATCAGGTTTCTTATAAACCTCTGCATCTCCCGACATCGGGTCGAACTTGAAAATTGTATTGGGCGTAGTATAATTGGTAAAAGAATAATAGAGCTCATTGTCATCCTTTTTACCGCTGAAGCCACCTGCACTTCCTATTCCGGGGAGAGTAATATCACGAATAAACTGACCATTCTTATCATATTGTTTTACCTGTGATATAGCATCTTCAAGATAGTGAGCAAAGAAGAATTCCGCACCGGTTGAAGGTTGAAGAACATTTTCGGTTTCAGGGATTAAATCAGTCCAGTTCTCAGTTCCGGGATTTGACACATCAGTGGTTACTATTTTCCCGTTTGGAGCATCAAGATTAGTATAGATATAGAGTTTTGGACCCTCATTGTCAATGATATAGCTATCGGTATTGAAATTGCCGACAATTGTTTTGAAATCAGAATTTCTTTTAGTCAGATCCTTGATATACAATTCATTACCTGTTGTGGAAATTGATGCTATCACTACCAGGTATTTTTCATCTTCAGTAACACCTCCACCTACATACCTTCGTTTTTTATCAGCTCCGAAAATAACTTTATCTTCCGACTGGTTTGTTCCAAGCTTATGGTAATATAATTTATGATGATCGGTCATTGCAGACAGTTCACTGCCCTTAGGTTTATCATAGCTGGAATAATAAAATCCATCATTTCCCTGCCATGATATGCCACTGAATTTAATATCAACCAGGGTATCACCGATTATTTCTTTTCTAATAGCATCCATTACAATTACTTTCCTCCAGTCGGATCCGCCTTCAGAGATTGCATAAGCCAGCCTTGAGCCATCTTTTGAGAATCCCATTCCTCCCAGTGAAATTGTCCCATCAACTGAAAACTTGTTAGGATCGAGAAATATCTCCGGTTCTTCACCTTCTCTGTGACGATAAAGGACATATTGATTCTGCAGGCCGTCGTTCTTGGAAAAATAGATAAATTCACCTTCCCTGTGGGGCATACCATACTTTTCATAATTATAGATGTTGGTCAGACGTTTTTTGATCTGATCCCTGTATGGTATTTTTTCAAGATAAGCAAATGTCACCCGATTCTGTTCCTGCACCCAGGCGGCTGTCTCTTTTGACATGTCATCCTCGAGCCACCTGTATGGATCAGGTACCGGAGTTCCGAAAATTGTGTCAACAACATTACCTTTTGCGGTTACGGGATATTCAATTTTTTCATTCCTGCCACCAGAACAGGCTGTAAGGAATAAAAGTGACAATAAGAAAATAGTTAATTGTTTCATAGGTATTATTATTTAAAATGATTATCAAACAGCAATATTCAGCAAAGGTAATAATATTGTTTTTAACCACAGATAAACACAGATTTGTGTTACCCCCCCAACCCCCCCAAGGGGGGCTATTAACAATATAATCTGATACATAGCAATTGGGTTTTAGGCCCCCTTTAGGGGGCTGGCCACGCTTCAGCGTGGCCGGGGGCTTTTTTACCCCAGAAATATATTTTCCAGCCCTTTTGCCTGGCTATTTTTAATAATTTCTTATCGGGATTAATACATATTGGCGTACCTGTTATTGAAAGAGCGGGGAAGTCTGCTATCGAATCACCATAATACCATGAATCTTGAGTATTGCAGTTTTTTGATTCACAATATTTTTTCATTCTGACTGCTTTTTCCTTCCCATAACAGAGAGGTCCTATAGAGCTACCGGTTAACAATCCGTTTTCTGCCTCCAGTTCCGAACAAATTATATCATCCATACTAAGTGCTTTTGCCATTTCATGTCCTATGGATGCCGGAGTTGAGGAGAGGATAACTGTTTTTGCACCTTTTTCTTTATGCATAGAGATCTCTTTTATTGCTTCAGGATAAACGGCCGGAATAAGTATCTCTTTTGAGATCTCTGCTGACAGATGGTTGAATAGTTCTTCAGGTATATTTTTTACCCAGGCTGCCATCTCATTAATTATTTTTACAGGATCCCTCAGCGACATTTTGTATAATATTAATAACCAGATAGCATGTAATATATCCGAAAACGACATGAGTCCTTTTCTATATGCTTCCCTGGCAAGTACATTACCACTGATTGCACCTGTAATGGTACGGTCGAGATCAAAAAAGGCAATATAACCTTTCAATTCACTCACTTTTTAAAAAAAAGTGATTTCCTCCTGGATTGTATATGATATTCAACCCGGCTGGTATCAACCTGATATTAAAGGTCTCTGCAAAAAATATCTCACCATCGACATGAAATGGCACTCTTCGGGGGAATTCAAGATCGATTGAAGCCGACTGAAAATAATCAACTCTATTATCATTAATATGTTCTCCTTTAGGTACCTTGAGCAGAAGCCGGAATCTGTGAAAGAGATTAAGTCTTTTTATAGAACATACATCAAAGAGCCCGTCATTAGCAATTGCTTTTGGAGTCAGGAAAAAACTACCGGCAAAGCGTCTTCCAATTGAGACTGTATTCATAAAGCAATCTGTCTCATGTTTTTTCCCGTCGCTAATGACCACCATTCTTTTTTCCCTGAAAAAAAGAAGTGTTTTAACGATATGCCAGACATATTTATCACTTCCCCCTTTTCTCACTTTCCCTTCTTCAGTATAGTTCTGGGCTGCAACTTCTGCATCAAAACCAATACCGAGACCATTAAGGAATATGGTGCCATTTACAATGCCTACATCCTGTGAAATCACATTTTTCATGAATAATATTTCCCATTCATGGTCGGTAAAACGATTGGGAAATCCCGGTATCTGGCAATAATCATTACCTGATCCTGCCGGGATAATACCAGCTACAACCTCTTTATTATTTATTAAAGGCCTTGCAACTTCATTAAATGTTCCATCACCACCTACTGCGATGATATATTTTATGCCTTTTTCAACCGAACTTTTGGAGATTTCGGAAGCATGACCCGGGTACTCGGTCAAAATAATATCACCATCAATATTATAATCCTTCATTTTTTGCTCAATCACAGGAACCATAGTTCCGGCAAAGGAGTTACCCGCTATCGGGTTAACAATAAAAACCCATTTTTCTTTAACTATTTCTGTCATCTTAGATTTGATTAGTGGTATTCAGATTCAATTATAGTTTTTACAGTGGATGTAATTTCACTGTCTGTTTTATTAATCAGTTTTTCCCGTGGGATTGGTTTATGTATTACCACTTCGAGCTTTGTCCCGAAATCTATATAGAACCTTGTTTTTGGTTTGAAATTATAAAAGCCATTAAGGGTTACGGGCAGTATACCTATCTCATGTGAACGGAACAGGTATATAAATCCCCTGTAAAAGGGATTTATCTTACCGCTAATTGTTCTTGTCCCTTCAGGGAACAGAGCTACTGACCTGTCATTTGCTCTTTCCATAAGCTGTTCAAGCATATGACGTGTGTTGGTTACCGTTGGTTCTTTGAAAGGAACATAATCTGTCATTTTCAGGAATTTACCAAGCACAGGGACCCTTAGAAGCCGCTCGTGTCCGAACCAGGAAACCTCCGGGTAAAAAGACATTATGGCCACTATATCGAACAGACTGGCATGATTGGCAATAAGAATATATTTCTCACCCTTTTTGATATTTTCTTTTCCACTGACATGTATGATCTTGCCCATCAGAAGGAATACGGATTTTGCCCAGAGTTTTGAAAGGATTAACACTGGTTTTTTAATATTTATCCATGAAAGGAATAAAGCCACAAAAATGCCGACTGCAGTGTAGACATATAGAATTCCATAAACTGGAACTGTCAGAAAAATATATAGGCCAGAAAGCATTATCTGCAAAAATTTGCCGGCAGCAAAGTATGTATTTTTTTTGAAATATTATTTTCTATTTTCCAGAGTTGCTTACAAATGCTATTTGTCTGCTATCGGGGGCCCATGACGGAACATTTATGGTTCCCTGACCTCCATACAGGTAGGCTAAAACTTTAGGTTCGCCTCCTGCTACTGGCATAAGTCTGAGCATCACTCTCTTATATGATGGATGGCTGTTTTTCTCAATATCTGGGGGGAATGAAATAAATGCTATCCATTTACCGTCAGGGGAGATATGCGGAAACCAGTTTTTATAATCATCGAATGTCAACTGTTCCCTGCCTGAACCATCAGGTTTCATCCTCCAGATCTGCATATTGCCTGTATGGCTTCCGTTATAATAGATATATTCTCCGTCAGGTGAATATTCGCATCCATCAACATGTTCCCCCTGTCCTATATCGGTTAGAGCAACCTCTTTACCTCCTTCTATAGAGTTCCTGTAAATATTATAAATATTCTTGCCCTCCCTCTGGGCAACATATACAACTTCCTTGTTATTCGGAGCCCATCCGTGCCAGTATGAGGGAGTATTTTCAGTCACCATTGTGGGCGTACCTCCTTTTAACGGAAGAACATAAACTGTCGATCCTCCTCCAGGCATTCCTTCACGACTATTACTGATAGCCAGTAATTTACCATTGAAGGAAATACCATGATCATTATTGTTCCTGTCGGCAAAACCTGTGTTAAGCTTCTCTATTTCTCCTCCTGTAACAGGAATCTTATACAGTGAACCGTCCATGTTAAAAAGCAGCTTTTTCCCATCCGGCATCCAGTTTGGAGCTTCAAACCTGCCCGCTTTCTCATAGATTACCATTCTTTTACCGGTGAAGACCTCCATAGTTTCAAGCCGGCAGCCCACATAACCCTCCCTGCCGGGATTATAATTATCTGCAACAGGCTTATCTATACGTACATTCCAGATTGTAGCCTCCTCCATAATTTCGGGGTTGTGAGAGCAGACAAAGAGTCCTGCAAGAATCTCATCGGGGAGGTTTTTCATTTCGTATGATCCTATGGTCTCAAGAACTTCTCCCTGGTGTGCAGCCCTCATTATTATAGTATTTCCTGATCTCTCCATCTGAATGATGGTATAGGCTGAGTCCTTTGCGAATAGCTCATCTTCAGGGTCTCTCATTTCAGCCCCCTGAGAATTTCTCCATTGCATTACAGTAAGACCATCGCCATGCAGAACTGCGGAAATATGTTGAGAACCTTCGTCTGTTGAAGTTCTTAACATCCAGCCTGTCTTCCTGTGTGGATCTTTACCTTCTCCTTCAAATTTAAAATTGGCTGTAAGTATAAAATCACCCTTTATCTTATTAAAAAGAAAGTGAAACTCATCTCTTTCGAACCAGATATTGTATCCTGCTCCATTGAGAGTGTAAGACTGGTCTGCAGGATTGTACAAAGAAGAACCCTTTTTTGTGGGATTTCCTATGTCGGCACTGTTTTGGAACACTCCTGTGCCTGAGGTTTGAGCATTTGATGTCATAAATATACTTCCTAAAAGTAGAATGAATAAATATTTCATATCTGTTAATTTTAACTAGTTTGCCGTAAGATAAATCTATTCACACAAATATTGACCGAAAAATGATAAAAATTTTTGATAACAGGTAATACCAGATGCAGAAGTATAATTATTTTTATATTTGATAAGGAATCATAACAGAAATAAATAATTTTTTCTATTTAAGCATTTTCAAAAATTTTACTTCATGTCTGATATTTTAAACAGGATTTCCCTTTGTATTGAATATGGCAAAATAGACAGGGCATCTCCATATCCTCCTGATATGCAAGGTCAGGATGGGGCTGATGAACTGACAAAGCAGGCTCTTGAAAGCGGTATAAAACCTGATGAGATCCTTGATAATGCTCTTATTCCTGCAATGGCAGTTGTAGGTGATAAATTCACCAGGAAGGAGATTTATGTTCCCCAGATGTTGTTATCGGCAAAATCCATGAACAGTGCAATGAAGCATATTAAACCCTTTTTCCTGTCGGGGGAAACAAAACGAAAAGGGAAGTTCATTATCGGAACCGTTGCAGGTGATTTACATGATATTGGAAAGAACCTTGTGGCAATGATGATTGAAGGAGGGGGATGGGAAGTAATTGATCTTGGAGTTGATGTCGGAACTGAAAAATTTCTCGGTGCCCTGGATGAAAATCCGGGTGCTGTAGTAGGGCTTTCAGCTTTGTTAACAACAACAATGGAAAATATGAAGAAAACAGTCGGAGTCATCCGGGAAAAGTATTCCGATAAGAGAATTCTCGTTGGAGGGGCACCGGTTACTATGGAATATTGTAAGATGATAGGTGCTGATTTTTATTCGCCCGACCCTCAGGGAGCTGTGAATTATTTGACTCAACTCGCATAATAACTGAAGAGACATAATATGCAAACAATCCTTTCCGGACGATCAAAAGAGGTCATTATTGATACGGAAGGTCCTGTAATCATTATCGGCGAATCTATTAATCCCACAAGAAGGAAAAAGCTGGTTTCCTCGTTGCAGGAGCGAACGTTTGATTATGTGATAGAACTTGCTGAAAATGAAATAAAAACAGGCGCTGATGTACTCGATGTTAATGTTGGGTATCCCGGTGTGGATGATATGATACTGCTTCCGGAAATAGTAAAAGTACTACAGGATAATTTTGATATCCCGCTATGTCTTGATTCACAAAATCCAGCTGCAATCGAAGCAGCCCTTAAAGTTGCGGCAGGCAAATGTCTTATTAATTCAGTTACCGGGGAGGAGAAGTCAATGAAAAAGCTTCTTCCTGTTGCGAAGGAGTATGGTGCAGCAATAATCGGGCTCTGCATGGATGAAAAGGGTATCACCCATGACCCTGAAAAAAGAATTAAAGTAGCGGAAAAAATTATTGCCAGGGCAATTGACGAGGGGATTAAACCTGAAGATATTATTATTGATCCTCTTGCCATGGCAGTAAGTGCAGATCCAAATACCTGTCTTGTGACGCTTGAAACAACAAGACTTATTCACTTAGGGCTGGGTCATAATATTACCCTGGGAGTAAGCAATATCTCTTTCGGTTTACCCGACAGGGAATCGTTGAATAATGCATTTATTACTCTTTCTATTTATAATGGCTTAACCTGCCCAATTGCTAATCCTGAAAAGATAACCCCGGTTATTCGTGCAACAGATCTTATAAGGGGAAGGGATGATTATGCTATGCGGTTTGTTGAATACTTCCGGAGTATACAGAAGCTTAAATAAATATGCAATAACCAGATGTCCGTTTTTAAACCAGTAAGAAGATGGCAGCCAGCCTTTTATCCGTTTAATAAGCAAAAATTCGGACCACGCCTTCTACAGAAAACAGAACTTTTAATAAAGGGCACGATTTTCGGTTGCAGGATGTGTGGTAACTGTCTTTTACAGGAGACTGCCTTGATCTGTCCAATGGAATGCCCGAAAGGTTTGAGAAACGGACCCTGTGGTGGGGTTACACCTGAAAAGAGGTGTTATATTGATGAAACACGAAAGTGTGTCTGGTATTGTATATATGAAAGAGCATTAAAGAAAGGACGTGAAAAAACACTGCTTGAGATATTACCACCCCTTGACTGGAACAAGGTTGGTAAAGAAACATGGGGTGATGTGGCCAGACAGGTGATAAAGACAGGTACATGGTTGTTTATCAAAAGCCTGTTTTCACGTGACAAAGGGATAAAAGACCAGGTATGGGATTCTGTTTTTAAGACTGTGCGTCAGCCTGGATGGTGGAACGGGGATTCTGAATATCACCCCCCTGCTTACAAGGAACCGATTTCAGAACTCGAGAGGAAACTTAGAAGCGGTGAATTTGTTATTGCAACTGAAGTTACTCCTCCCCTGGGAGCTGAATCAGGGAAACTTATAAGGGATATAGAGCTTGTAAAACCATTTGTTACAGCAATAAACTTTACGGATGCATCATCGGCAAATGCGAAAATGTCATCGCTGGCATGCTGTAAGGTGGCGCATGATCAGGGTGCCGAACCTGTTTTACAGATAGCAGCACGCGATACAACACGTACCGGACTACAGTCGACTGTTTTAGGTTCAGGTCAGGTTGGTATTAAAAATATCCTGTGTATAACAGGCGACAGTCCCAGAGTTGGCCCGGAACCTGTAGGTAATCTGAATATTGTTGATGTTGATTCGGTCCAGATGCTGTGGATATTGAGAAAAATGCGGGATGAGGGAGTATACCTCGATGGAAGAAAGATTAAGTATCCTCCCCGGTTTTTCCTTGGTGCATCAGCCTCGCCGCTGGCTCCCTCTCCGAAAATACAGGCAATAAGAGAACATAAGAAAATAAATGCAGGTGCTCAGTTCTTTCAGACAAATATCATCTTTGATCCTCAGGGTATTGATGCGTGGCTGGAAGAGCTGGATAAAAGAAACCTTTTGAAAAGAGTATACATACTTGCAGGTATTACACCACTTAAAAATTATCGTGTTGCAAGGTACCTTCATGATAATATACCAGGAGTTTTCCTTCCTGAAGCCATACTTGAAAGAATGAAAAAAGCCAGAGACGGAGAGTCAGAGGAAGGTTTGCAGATAGTCCTGGAAATCATTGAGTTACTGAAAAAGAAAAAGGGAATAAACGGGATCCACCTGATGACCCTGGGGTGGGAGGAGAGTGTCGAAAGGATTGTTAAGGAATCGGGGATATACACACCCAGCCCCCACTGACGCTCTTTGACCCCCCAACCTCCCGCTAACACGGGACTAATGGTTGATCCTCCGATGATGTGCAATAATGGTAGTGTAGTTGATAATTATGGATTAAAAATGATAAATAAGACTTTTCAATTTGATTTTAAGGAACTGAAACTAACTGTACCTCAGATTGAAAGTATTATGGGATATAAAGAAGGTGAATCCCACGAGACAGTTTCAGATCTTATCTCAATGGCGCTTTCGGAGGCAGAGAATATTTGTGATATAAGAGCAGAATACAGGATCTTTGAGAGAATTCATTTTAATGTTTCTGGAAAAGGCATTATAGTGAATGATATTGAATTCAATGTCAACAAAATCATTTTCGGGCAAATAAAAAAATCTGAATCCATTGTGGTATTTTTGTGTACAGCAGGAGAGGAGATTTATTTAAGAAGCAGGAAAGCGATGAAGGAGGGCGATCTGTTACGGGGTTATATTTATGATGTTGCAGGTAGTGAAATAGTAGAGGGGGCAGCAGATATTATGCAAGGTGAACTTGGGAAAAACATGCTTGCTTCAAAAAAGAAAATAACGAACCGTTTCAGTCCGGGCTATTGCGGCTGGGATGTTGTGGAACAGCAAAAGTTATTCAGGTTGATGCCTGACAATTTTTGTGGAATAGCACTTTCTGAATCATCTCTTATGTATCCTTTTAAATCAGTAAGTGGCTTTATAGGTGCAGGTGAAAATGTAAAGAGGCTGCCATATGCCTGTAACCTTTGTGATATGGAGGATTGTATTTACCGGAGAGGTGTGAAATGAAATTTTATAAACCACGGACAGCACGGAGATCACGGATAAGAATTCACGGAAAGATTCGTATTGATGTGTGTAATTCGTGATGGGAAAATCAAATCATTAAATAAATATCATGAAAACAATCAGTAAAAACGTATTAAAAAAAGGGTTACTAGTCTGTGTGCAGATATTGTGTTTCGGACTTATCGTATCAGGACAGCAGAACTGGGAATTTCTTTATCAGAATCCCGGTCTTGCTTTAGAGGAACGTGTTAATGACCTTGTAGGAAGGATGACAGCTGAAGAGAAGATCAGCCAGATGATGAATACTGCGCCTGCCATTGAGCGTCTTGGTGTACCGGAATATAACTGGTGGAACGAATGTCTTCACGGTGTTGGCCGTGCAGGTGTGGCAACAGTTTTTCCACAGGCAATAGGTCTTGCCGCCACATGGGATGAAGATCTTATTTTCAGGGTGGCAACTGCTATTTCGGATGAAGCCCGGGCGAAACACCATGAATTTGTAAGGAACAACTCGCGTAAAATATATCAGGGGCTTACCTTCTGGACCCCTAATATAAACCTGTTCAGGGATCCACGCTGGGGGAGAGGTCAGGAAACATATGGTGAAGATCCTTTTCTGACAGGAAAAATAGCAGTTCAGTTTGTGAAGGGTCTACAGGGTGATGACCCGAAATATTTTAAAACTATTTCCACCTTAAAGCACTATGCTGTTCATAGCGGTCCTGAACCTGAACGACACTCATTTGATGCTGTCACAGATGAAAGGGATCTGAGAGAAACCTATCTCCCTCAGTTTGAGATGGGTATTAAGGAGGGGAAAGCCTACTCGGTAATGTGTGCATACAACAGGTATAAAGGTGAAGCCTGCTGCGGCAGTGATGCCCTTCTGAACGGCATACTGCGAAACGAATGGGGATTTGACGGGTATGTGGTATCGGACTGCGGCGCAATATATGATATTTATACAGGTCATAAGATTGTTAAAACTCCTGCAGAAGCTGCGGCATTGGCAGTACGTTCAGGAACCGATCTTGAATGTATGTCGGTATATAAAAACTTAAAAGAAGCGCTTGAAAAGGGTCTGATATCCGAAGATGAAATAGATGTCGCGGTAAAAAGACTCTTTACTGCAAGGTTCAGGCTCGGTATGTTCGATCCGCCGGAAATGGTTAAATATACAAATATTCCATACAGTGTTAACAACAGTGAAGAGAATGGCAAGCTTGCCAGGGAGACGGCTCTTAAATCGATAGTACTGTTGAAAAACCAGAATAACCTTTTACCATTGAAGAAGGATATCGGAACAGTTGCGGTTATCGGGCCTAATGCTGATGAAATATTTGTATTACTTGGTAATTATAACGGTACTCCATCAGATCCGATAACACCATTAAGAGGTATCAGGGAGAAACTGGATGGAATATCAGAGGTTCTTTATGCACGGGGATGTAACTGGGCAGAAGGTATGCCGGGAGACGACCAGGCAGACAAGCTGAAAACAGAAGCTTTCGAAGTAGTAAAGAAAGCTGATGTAGTAATCATGTGTATGGGGATTACTCCACGTCTTGAGGGTGAAGAAATGAAAGTTGAAGTGGATGGTTTCAAAGGTGGTGACCGTACCAGGATAGATCTCCCTGATGTTCAGCAGCAGCTCATTAAGGATATACATGCTCTTGGCAAACCGGTTGTACTGGTTTTGTTGAATGGCAGTGCCCTTGCTGTAAACTGGGAAAATGATAACATCCCTGCAATTGTTGAAACATGGTATGGAGGCCAGGCATCAGGATATGCACTTGCCGATGTGATCTTCGGCGATTTTAATCCGGCCGGTCGTTTGCCGGTAACATTCTATAAATCAGTTAATGACCTTCCTGATTTCACCGATTATAGAATGGAGAACAGAACCTATCGCTATTTTAAAGGAGAACCCCTTTATCAGTTCGGTTATGGGTTGAGCTATACGACATTTAAATATAGTAAACTTAACATAAATGAAACAGTAAAAGCCGGCGAAGAAGTTATAGTTTCTGTAAATATTAAGAATACAGGTAAACGAGCCGGCGATGAAGTGGTACAGCTCTACCTTTCAAATCTGAGCGCGACAGTACCTGTTCCTAAACATGCTCTTAAAGGATTTAAGCGCATCTATCTGCTTCCGGGTGAAACCAAAACAATGACTTTTTCAGTCAACCCTGATGCATTTTCAGTAATAGATGAACAGAACAAGAGGGTTATTTTACCAGGTATTTTTGAGATAACAGTAGGCGGAGGTCAGCCAAAAGAAGATGCAGGAATGAAAGAGCCGGGAATTATTAAAAAGAGGATAACACTGCTTTAGTTATCATCTTCATCAAAACTGATATAGTCTGTTCCATAGGGGAACCGCTGGGTTCTTGAAAGCATACGGTCTGCTTCAGCATCATTAATGAATCTCTCTGTTGCCGGATCCCAGTGAAGTTTTTTTTCAAGTTTCATGGCAATATGTGTTATCAGGCATAAAGTACATGCACGGTGTCCTATCTCGACCGGGGAGATGGGTTCTTTACGTGATTTGATACAATCAAGCCAGTTACCATGTTGTTCGTTACTTTGGTACAGGTGAATCTCATCCGGTGTTATTTCAGATGTCAGTATTGCAGGGTTGCTTGCCTCTAGAGCACGGGTTTCACCTGCAGGTACAGGATCACTAGATGTTGCAGTATAAGCTCCGCGTGTCACGAAGATCCATCCTTCAGTACCTTCATACCTGATACCATTTGGGTAGCCGCCGCTGGTAAGCATTGTTATACCGTTTATATATTCAGCTTTTGCCATAAAGTCTCCATGGACATCCCAAAGACCTGATTTTGGGAACTGGGCTACAGCTTCCACAGTAACAGGCCCGGTTAGTTCTGTATCCATACCCCAGGCAGCAGAGTCAAAATGATGTTGTCCCCAACCTGTAATCATTCCTGCTCCGAACTGTTCGCACCTGAGCCATCCCGGCCTATCGGTAATGCTATTTTGTGGATGTACTCTCATTTCAGTATAATAGACTTCGGGAGTAGAACCGAGCCATGCGTCATAATTGAGGTTTTTAGGGATCGGCATTTCTTCTGCTTCAGGGCCGGAAGGATCTCCTGGCAAACCTATCTTAACCGTCTCAAGCTTCCCTATTCTGCCATTCCTGACCAGCTCAGCTGCAATACGAAATTGTATTGATGAACGCTGTTGTGTTCCAACCTGAAGGATGACCTTTTTCTGCCTGACAACATCACTAAGGAGTCTTCCCTCACAAACAGTCAGTGAAGTAGGTTTTTGCAGGTAAATATCCTTTCCTGCCATGGCAGCCTCTATTGCAGGTTGTGCATGCCAGTGATCAGGTGTTGAAATAATCACTGCATCAATACTCTCATCTGCAAGAATATCATGATAATCGCTATATGTTTTTACATCAATATAATTGCTTTTCCCAGTTTTTTTTACATAAAAGTCTTCAATATACTTTTTGCCCTGAGCAAGTCTTTCTGAATCAAAATCAGCTACAGCAACAACTCTTGAAAGGTCATATTTCAAAGTCTCTGGAAGGTCATGTACCATCGCAATTCTTCCGAATCCTATCTGACCGATATTGATTTTATCGCTGGGAGGATTCTTTCTGAAAACTTTTACGGGGATAATTGTGGGCATAACCAAAGATCCTGCGGCAAGAGTTATACTTTGTGAAACAAATTTTCTTCTTTTCATATAAGGATAATTTGTTTTAATATTTTGTGATTTTAATTTCCGGGGTTCCGGCAAAATATTGCCATGCATTTTCAGCTTTATCCTTGTCAATCCGGTCGTTATATACCAGGAACCTGTAACGCAATACATAATTTTTACCCGGTTTCAGTATCCAATCCATATTTTTTGTCGGGCAGAAATTAGCGAACATATCGCCCCTCCCATTTTGATCTTCCGGCCATATCCGCAATTGCTCCGGAAAATTATAATTGGTGGGGAATGACATCATTACGACACCTGCATAGTCATTCTCAATTTCTCCCTGTACTATGCACCAGCGTGCCCTGCTGCCATCTGCATTCTTCCTGGTAAAGCCTTCCGAGGTGAGAACCATGCTGTTTTTATTATCCCATTTCTCCGTTGTTCTCCATCCAAGTCCGGCATAACGGTATTCAAGCAGTTCAACAGGATTTTCTCCTGCGCAGTTAAGTTGAATGTTGAAATCCACAATAAAGTAATCATTATTACCGGGAAGCGGATAGATGCGAATACTCTGGATCTCATTCATGGCAATTTTTTCTCCTCCGCTTTTTTTGAAAACCACATGTTCATGAAGAGCGCGGAATTCAGAAAATACAGGTCCGCTTACAATTGATGCGAAATTAGCAAACCGAACTGTTCCCTGTTTTGCGCTAAGGTTCCAGAAGTCAATGGTATCACCCTCAAAACGGACATGAGTCCACGGGTTCCAGATTCCATAGTGATGATAATGATCCGGTGGCTGGATACGTGTTAGTTCTTGTCCGTGAGGTGACCACAGCGGATGGATGAAACCGCTTCTCTTATAGACACTGTCCACATCCACAGGCGGGTAAACAGTTTTAAAATAATATTGAAGGAAATTCTGGTCTCCTTTATGTATTGTTAATAAGCCATTTTTTTGTGTAGCTTCAACCTGATCGTACTGCTTTGCTTTACCATTGATAAGCTCAAAAACATAGTTGCCTGAAGATCTGTCTCCTGTGGTTATTACCCAGTAAAGTTTACGGGTCTCACTCTGTTCGACCTGGAAAGGGATTTCAAATCTTGTCCCCTCTTTGACCTCAAAAAGACTTAGCAGGGTATCGGATAAAAAGGTTATATCATCAAGATCAATGCTGACCGGTATTCCCGGCACCGCAGTCCCTCGGGGTATATTTACTTCTATTTTAGCTATTCTTTGGCTATATCCGGGTATGAAGAAACAAGAGATGGCAAGTGTCAAAAAAATTTTACTGAACATTTTTTCTTTATTTTAAACAAATGAATTTACAGAATAAATTCTAATTTTAGGCATTACTACCCTCTATTTAAAAAGAAAAAAAGATACTTCTGATGTTATTATTAGGGATTGATCTTGGAAGCTCTTCTGTTAAGGTTTCCGTAATAGACGGTAAATCAGGCAAATGTCATGCTTCAGCATACCATCCGCGTGATGAGATGAAAATAACGGCTGGAAATCCGGGTTGGGCTGAGCAGGATCCGGAAGAGTGGTGGATAAATCTCAAAGCCTCTATAGCAGATTGCAATGATCAGCTTGGAAGCAAAAAAGATGAGATAGGAGCAATAGGCATATCTTACCAGATGCATGGTCTGGTAATAATTGATAAAGACTTTAAGGTTCTTCGGCCTTCAATAATCTGGTGCGACGGGCGGGCAGTGGAATACGGTGAAGAGGCTTTTAATGCAATAGGAAAGGAGTTTTGCCTTTCTCGCCTGCTCAATTCACCCGGGAATTTCACTGCCGCGAAACTGGCCTGGGTGAAGAAAAATGAACCTGAACTGTATAGCAGAACAGATAAGATATTGCTACCTGGAGATTATATTGCATTAAGACTTACCGGTGAAGCAATGACCACTTATTCAGGTCTTTCCGAAGGTATATTCTGGGATTTTTCTAACGATGATGTTTCAAATGAAATTCTCGATTTTTATGGATTTAATGCTGATATTCTTGCCACTGCTATGCCGTCATTCTCTATTCAGGGGGAATTATTGAAATCAGTTTCCCATGAGCTCGGTCTGCCTGAAGGAATCCCGGTTTCATACCGGGCCGGTGATCAGCCAAACAATGCATTATCCCTTAATGTAATGGAACCCGGGGAAGTTGCAGCAACTGCCGGTACGTCGGGAGTAATTTATGGTGTTACTGACCAGAAAAAATATGAACCTCTTTCCAGGGTGAACAGTTTTCTTCATGTTAATCATTCGGTATCACGACCCCGGCTTGGTGTGTTATTGTGTATAAACGGAACAGGCATACTGAATTCATGGTTAAGAAGAAATACTGGGAGCAACAAAAGCTATGTAGAGATGAATAAAATGGCTGAAAAGGTATCCCCGGGTTCTGACGGACTCAGTATCCTGCCTTTTGGCAACGGTGCCGAGAGGATGCTTGGGAACCAGGATGTGGGTGCACGGATAATGGGATTAAACTTTAATACCCATACAAATGCCCATTTATTCAGAGCAGCCCAGGAGGGTATAGTTTTTTCAATAAGATACGGGCTTGATATTATGAAGGAGACAGGTATCATCCCCTCAGTCATCAGGGCAGGAGCAGCCAATATGTTCCAGAGCAGTGTCTTCAGGGAAACATTGTCATGTATTACTGAAACAGAGATACACCTTTATAACACTGATGGTTCACTTGGCGCTGCAAGGGGTGCAGGAATTGGCCGCGGCTATTATAAGTCAGTAAAAGAGGCATTTGCAGGCTTAAAAACTGTAAGTATAACTCAGCCTGATAAAGCAAAGAAAGATGCCTATGAAGAGGCATATTCAGTATGGGTAAATTATCTTAAGAAAATTTAATATTGCCAAACCATAAAAACCAATGATATGATATACAAAGGAAAAAAAGAATATTATCCCGGAATAGGGAAAATAAAGTATGAGGGTAAAAACTCAAAGAATCCCCTGGCATTCAGATGGTATAATCCCGACCAGATTGTCTCAGGGAAGAAGATGAAAGATCATCTTCGTTTTGCAATTGCTTACTGGCATTCATTCTGCGGAGATGGAAGCGATCCTTTCGGTGAGGCGACACATATATATCCATGGCAGGATGTAAAAAATATTGATGACAGGATCAACATGAAGCTCGATGCCGCTTTTGAATTCTTCACAAAGATCGGGGCCGCCTACTATTGTTTTCATGATGTTGATGTAGTTGGCAACGGATCGGTTCTTGAGATAGAAAAACGTCTCGAAAAGACGGTTCCTCTGATGAAGAAACTTCAGAAGCAGACAGGTGTAAAGTTATTATGGGGTACAGCAAACTTGTTTTCGCATCCCAGATATATGAACGGTGCATCCACAAATCCGGATTTTGCTGTTATAGCCTGTGCTGCAGCACAACTGAAAAATGCCATTCAGGCAACCATTGATCTGGGAGGTGAAAATTATGTTTTCTGGGGCGGCAGAGAGGGTTATATGAGTCTTCATAATACCGATATGAAAAGGGAGCTGGAACACATGGGAATAATGCTCTCTATGGCACGTGACTATGGCAGGAAGAAAGGCTTTAAGGGGACATTCCTTGTTGAGCCAAAGCCGATGGAACCATCAAAACACCAGTATGATTATGATGTTGCTACTATAATCGGATTTCTTCGCCAGCATAAGCTCGATAAGGATTTTAAGCTCAACATAGAGGTTAACCATGCCACCCTGGCCGGGCATACCTTTGTGCATGAACTTCAGGTTGCTGCAGATGCAGGTTTGTTGGGAAGTATAGATGCCAATAAAGGCGACTACCAGAATGGATGGGATACCGATGAGTTCCCGACAAACATTTATGAGATCACTGAAGCCATGATGGTCATTCTTCGTGCCGGTGGATTTAAAGCAGGCGGTATAAATTTCGATGCCCATATCAGGAGAAATTCGACAGATATGGAAGATATCTTTATTGCCCATATCAGCGGTATGGATACCTTTGCAAGAGCATTACTTATAGCTGATAAGGTCCTGAAAGAGAGTGATTATCTCAAAATGAGAAAGAAAAGGTACTCTTCATTCGACAAGGGTACCGGTAAAGATTTTGAAAATGGAAAATTAACCCTGTCAAAACTAAGGGATATTGCTGTTAAAAGTGGAGAACCTGCCTCTTTAAGCGGGAAACAGGAGTTCTATGAGCAACTGATAAATATGTACATTGTATAAGTTACTATTCTGCACCTGGTAAATTATAAAACACGGATTACAGAATTAGATTACTTGTTAAATTAAGGTTACAGGAATAAAAAATCTGAGTTATACAGTAACAGTATTAACTGTCGAAGTAGTTATTTCAAATTTCGGAGGATAATATATAGACCTTTTAACAGCACACAGATCTGCTGAGTTTATCACGGCTTCCCTGTATTTCTCAGGGAAATCTGCCGGAAGTTGAATATTAATCCTGATAGCAGAAGGTATATGTTTTTCCATGTCAAATTCAACCGACTGGTTGATTTTTATTCCATTTACCGGTATATTTCTCCTGTCGCAAAAAGATTTCACATAAATTCCGGCACAAGTTCCAATCGATGCCAGGTAAAGATCAAATGGCGCAGGAGCTGTATTGCCTCCGCCGTTATCGAGAGGCTGATCCGTTCTTATTATATGTCCATTATAGTGTGCTACTACTACCTTTCCGTTTTCAAGTGTTATTTCCATAATAGAAGAGTAAGTTTTTTAATACTGAACTAACAAATACAATTGTTATTTGTTCAGTTTTTTTGCAATCATCAGAAAGAGATCATATTGCTTTTTCTCCAATACTGAAATCTGTTTCATAATGGTGAAGCATTTTTCGTAGAACAGATCGGTGAATTTGTTCTTTCTTATTTCTGCTGATAATTTTTCCGGGTCGAAACCTTTGTGCCCTGAAAATCCATCACCATGAAATGAACCATCCTCACTATAAAGATCAGCTATTGCAATATAGCCTCCCGGATTTAACATCTGGTAAAATTTCTTAATAATACCCTTATAATCAGATATGTGATGTAAGACCATCTGAGTGAGTATAATATCAAATTTTCCACCCTTCCAATCTTCTTTCTCCAGGTCGAAGAGTATTGTTTTAAGATTCCCGGCATCTGAATCAATGATCTTTTTTTTTGCAATCCTGACCATTTCTGCTGAGCTGTCCATCAATGTAATCTCTTTCACCTTGTCCTTCAGATAAAAGCTTATGAGGCCGGTTCCTGATCCAAATTCCAGAGTAATCATATCATCTGATAGTGGTATTATTTTTTCTATTCCCTTTGCAACAGCTTCAGACCTTTTAAGCTTCATTGGATCCTGATCCCATGAGGCCGCCTTTATATCAAATTCATTCATAATAATATAAAAACAAGTGGCTGCAAATATAGTTCAAGGATCTGTAACAGGGAATCAGTTTTATAAAGAATCCCGGTTAGCCGGATGATACTGTTTTAAGTTTAAATATTGCTTTTAACAGGATCGATATGAGCAAAGATACTCCAAGGAATAGTATAATTGCGGGGGAGGAGGGTATATCCATTACCCATGATAAATAGAATCCTGCTATTGAAGAAATACATCCGATAAGAAGAGCTATCAGTATCCTTTTTGTCCAGTTACCGGTGAATAATGCTGAGGTAGATGCCGGTATTATAAGAAATGCGAAAACTGTCAGTATACCACCGATATATACTGCTTCAACTATTACAATTCCAAAGGTAAAATAGAAAATAAAATCCCAGAGTCTGGGCCTTTTTATATCCGATTCTTTTCCCTGGTACAGCATGGTTACACCTTTAAACTTCTTTCTGAAGAAGTAATGAATCCCGCCTATTAAAGCAACAACCAGGAATAACCGGAAAACCTGGTGCCATGAGACCCACAGGATTGCTCCGACAAGCATATCATGGATATGCACATCACTGCCCGCTCCTTTATCAAGGATTATCACTGCAGCGGTTGTTGCAACAGCATAAGCTATCCCGATTATTGCTTCAAGAGGTATTTTAATCTTTTTGTTCTTAAGCATGGTAAAGATACCGGCTGCGAGTAAACAGAAGACATAGGCAAGGAGTGTCCTGGAATCGTGTTCGTGAACATCCTTTTCAGGGCCAATACCCAGGTTATAAAGGACAATCGAAACTGCACTTCCAAAGGCTGCTATCTGTGCCAGGGCTATATCAATAAAAATGATCTCTCTTTCTATAACATGTATTCCGAAATAGGAAGTAATGAGTATCAGTAAGAGACAGGCAACAAAAGGTGTAATCATGAAGCTAAGACCAGAGATCATTTGAGTTATTTTTTAGTATTTAATGATATTTTACGGAGTGCTATTTTGAAAAAGGCCAGGATGAAAACCACCAGGCCAAGGAGTGTTACAATTGCGGGTGCATTTGAAATATTCAGCGTATAAGAAATGTAAATTCCCAATACTGAGCCAAGGATCCCTATGATCCAGCTCCAGATGAATCTCTTTTTCCACGAATCGGTAAATAGTGTTGCAGCTGCTGTCGGAGCTATTAACAGTGTGAATATAAGGAACACACCACCGCATGGTACCGCCTTTACAATTATAACACTGAATGTAATATAGAATATCAGTTCATAGGATCGTGTTCTCCACAGGCTGTAGGGAAGTCCGTTTTTTGTACTTGAGATCAAAATAAAATTTTTCCAGAAAATAAGGTGTATTATTCCTATTATCAGGAAAATAATAAAACTCTCAAGAACCTTATTCCAGGTAACCCATAGCAAACTTCCTGTAATGGTTTTGGAAATGAAATTGGATCCTCCCGGAATTTTTTCTGCCAGCAGAAGGGCAAGGCCGAGCCCGATGCAGTAGATAATTCCAATAATCGCTTCCTGGGGAATAACCTGTTTCTGAAATTTTGTAAGAGCAAAAAGTGAGATAACAATTATCGTAAACAGGTATGACATAAGTTGAACATTCAATGATTCTTCAGCATAGCCAAGTAGTAGTCCTATCATAGTTCCAAGAGCAGCTATCTGTGCAACAGCAATATCTATAAAAATAATACCTCTCGATAAAATGTGATTGCCAAAATAGCTGAGGACTCCTGCCATTATTATGGTCATGGTAATAGGGGCAGCAAGAAATTTAAGAGTTTCAATCATAAGTAACAGTATTTATTTCTTTTATGACTTTCAGGATGTTCAGAATCATTATCATTGAATATTTGCATTAATCTGGTCGATCCAGTAGTTGACAAGATCGAAATTATCATTTATCCCTGGTGTGCCGTGAACAAAAAGAGGAAGATAGAGTGCCTTTATACCTGTTTTTTCTTCTATCATGGAAGGAGTTTTCTTTTCAAAATAACTTGCAACCATCATGAGTTTAATGTTTTGTTCCTTGATAAGGTCAATCATATACTGGACATGTTTTGCTGAAGGGGGGATGCCTGGTTTTGGTTCAATAAAACCCACAATCTCAAGTCCAAATGTATTTGCAAAATAGGCCCAGTTCTTATGGTAAGTAATAATTCTCTTTCCCCTGAATGGCAGGGCTTTTTTCAACCAGCCGCCAAGCTGATCAACCAGTTTACCGCCTTCATATGACCTGTCAAGAAATGTGAACAATGTCTTATTTTCAAGCATTTTTGTAAGGGTCTCTCCTCCAAAAAGATCCACAAGTTTATCGCCAAAAAGGGAACGATCAACCTTATCAAGAAATGCATCCCTGTTTTTCTGATAAAATGAAGCATTTGCCGGATCAACCTTTGTTAACCCTATTGTAATGTTCTTAGCTATTATTTTCCAGTTTAATGGTCCGGTGTTAATATGCGGATTTCCCATTAAATGTACATCTCCTTCAGTTCTATCTCCTTTTTCAACTTTCTCAAGAATATTTATCCCATCTGATACGGAAACGAATCCGGGTTCACCATCCATGATTTTCCTGTTATGTGCTTTATCAAGAAGAGTTGCCGACCACATTTCAAGATCCATGCCTGTTGTTATCCACATATCGGCCTGTGAAAGTATTACTGCATAACTTGGTTTGGGAGGCACAAAATGAGGATCCTGTTCACCCTGGGCAATAAAGGAAACAGTCGCTTTATCGCCTGCAATAAACTCTGTTATTGATGCATAGTCAGAGAAAGAGCACACAATATTCAATTTGGTATTGTCTGATCTGCCATACCGGTTTCTCTCCTGATTTCTTTGTGCATCCAGCCTGATACTATGTGAGATCAATAAAATGATTATGATTATTGATGATTTTATGATAAGGTGGTTTAATCTGATATTTGTTTTCATTGTTTAATTGTATAAGTTAATAAGCTTCATGTTTGTGAGGTCCCATTGCCCAGTTTACCTGGATAATAATTGAATGGTCATCAGGTAAGAAGGCCCCTGTATAGTATTTATTTCTCTGATTGTATTGATACTGAATTCGTGTGAAGACGAATTCACTCTGCCAGAAATCAAGGTTAATGGTATAATCCCACTCGTATTGTCCTGCATCGTAAGGCAGTTCAGAATACCCGATACGTCCTCCGATCCAGAATCTTGCATTTAGTTTGTTTTGCAAAGAGGTATAGAATCCCTTGCTTTTTATACTTCCGGCTTCCTCTTTCCTGTAACTGTAGAGCAGTTCTGTTCTCCAGTCAATAGTCCGGTATTTTTCTCTCCCGACGGGGGCCCATTTATATGTTATTCCAAGGCTGCCAACATAAGAGCGGTTATCACCGGTTGAATTATTCTGACCGGTAACCCCACTTAACCGGAATTCAAGATAGCTGTTACGTGAGATGTCGTAGTAATTCTTGAACTGTCCTATATAGAGTAATCCTTCATTACTAAAACTGAAGGTATCAACAGTAGCTGTACCTTTAATTACAGCAATGTCAAAACTGCTGGCATCTGCAAAAATTACTTCAGGAAGCATAAATGTGGATGATATACCTGTACCTCCTAATCCTTTGTTACTAAAGAGGTTTACCAGGGCTTTTGGCCTGTCAAACTGGGGAAGTGCATGATCATGATACCTGTTCAGGGGTCCGAATTCAGAATAGAAAATGCCAATTTTGAGGTTCATATTCAAAGGCAGGTTCAGCCATTCCATATAAGCCTCTTCAATACTTATGTGTTCTTTGGTTACTGACATAAATGCTTTCCCTCGTGTAAAGGGATCCAGGGGAGCCACAAAAGAGACCTCGGTTTCACGCATGAAGAACCCGTTATTACCGTAGGAAACCTCTCCGGGTTCTGAAATGTAGTCATTCTTCGAAGAGCTTAGACCACAAAAAAAATCTCCACCAAGGCTCAAATTGGGATTAAGTCCCTGTTGCTGTCTTATACCGCTGTGAAATTTTTTTGATAGGTTCTCTTGCTCTTCCTTTTCCCTTTCTGCAAGCCCATTGGCTTCATCGATCAGCCTTTTCATGTCATCTCCTGACTGCTTTACTTCTTCACTGACTGTAAGTTGTAGTAAAAGAGAATCAAGTCTCGCAACAACAATTTTATTCTGATTCTTCAGTAAAGAAAGTTCATTTCTCATTAATTCAATTGAATCCTGAAGAGATGAAGGGCTTTCTTTTTTAATCTGAGCCATGAGGCAATGACCCGGGAAAACAATTAAGGTTAAAAACAAAAAAATTATTTTTTTCATTATGGTTTTAGTCTTGTTAACACAATCAATCTTAATTGTAGAATAAAGATTAATTGCCTGAATGAATGAATTATGAATTGAAGACTAATAATGAAAAGGGGGTGCGTGGTAATTTCTCAGGAAATAGAGATCTCTTTTCCTGAATAAGATAATTATTTGAAATGTATGTTTTTTGAAAACAAATAGAATCGGAGCCAGCAGGAAAATTAAAATACAAAACCAAAACAGGGTAGTTGATATCAGCTGAAGAACGATAAATTCCCCTGAAGAATGATTATGATTTTTAAATGGAACTCCGGCATCGTTATTTTCGTGATATGGGTGTGAATGACTGAGGATTATCCCGGATGATAATTTATGATAATGCTGGTTTATTGTTTCATTTGTTATATAGAAACATATCAAAACCAAAAATACCGGAATCAATACTCTGCTTATTTTTCTCAGCCGTAACAATTTTTATTAAGAGCTATAGTGCAAAACAAATATAATATTTAATTCTTTTTAAACTAATAAAAAAGTAAAAGAGGGAGGCTTTTGAGACTCCCTCTTTTAAAATAATAATAATACTTATTTCTTAATCAATGCTTTAAGCACCTTGTCTTTATCAAGTTTTTTGGTGCAGAAGAACCAGTCATAACAGGTCATCTCATCTTTGCTTTCCATTCTCTCTTTAGCAGTTCCGCATGAGCCGGCAGTTGGAACGATGACATCATCGCCCGGTCTCCAGTCGGCAGGCAGTGCAACGGAGAATGCATCAGCTGTCTGCAGTCCGATAAGCGCCCGGTATAATTCATCAAAATTACGGCCAAGGCTCAGCGGATAATATATAATTGCCCGGATGATTCCTTTGGGATCGATAAAGAATACAGCTCTGACAGCTTTTGTATTGCTTTCACCAGGCTGTATCATACCGTATTTAGTAGCTACCTCCATAGTGATGTCTTCGATAAGAGGGAATTTAACTTCAACATCCTTCATCCCCTTATATTCGATTTTTTCCTTGATAGTACGCAGCCATGCAATATGGCTGTAGAGACCATCAACTGAGAGCCCCACAAGTTTGCAGTTGGCTTCATTAAATTGCTTCTCCATTGTTGCAAAAGTCATGAATTCCGATGTACAAACGGGGGTGAAATCAGCGGGGTGACTGAAAAGTATAACCCAGCTACCCGAATAATCGGCAGGGAAGTTAATGTCTCCCTGTGTCGTTACAGCCTTGAATTCAGGAGCTTTTTCTCCAATTCTCGGCATTGACAGGGTAATATTGTCGCACATAATATTTAGAATTTTAATTAAACAAATGAATTACTTTCTTCTTAGAAGCATTAATTCGAGATCTTCCTTTAGAGAAGCAAGGTCCTCTTCGTGTTCCACTTCATCAGTGATGATCTGGAGTACTATATTATATGTTATCGGATCTGCTTCATGTGTGATATCCAGGAGTTTGCTGTATGTGCGGATTGCACACTGCTCACCTTTAATATTCTGATCAAGAATTACTTCTACATAAGGGTCAGAAGGAGGATCATAGCCGCAGTTTGTAATCTTTGCCCACTCATCAGGTGACAGTACCGGATCGCCGCCCAGCTGTACAATTCTTGTGGCAAGTAATTCAGCATGTGCCAGCTCTTCTGTTGCGTGAAGCTGCAGTTCAGAAGTTACTGCATCTTTCATTGGGCCTTTTACTACTTTAGCTCCTACCCAGTATTGATAATAGGCCAGCCATTCATCCGCCAGCGCCTTGTTCAGAAGGTTGATTAATTCATCAACATCCATTTTTACGATTGCTCTACCAATTTCTGCCATAACATTTAGATTTTTGAATAGTGTTTATAATATTTTAGATTTATTTAATAATTACTGCTGCCGTGGTTATATTTAATTCCCAGACCTTTTGCAACACTTAATGCAAGTTCCTTATCTGCTTTATAGAAATGATTAAGCTGACGTATAATTATCTCTTTCTTTTTCGGTCCGCTTATCCCTTTCATGCTAGATACAAAGTTACTAACTGTATTCTTACGCTGTTGCTCAGTCATTACTTTTCTGAATAATTTTCCTGGTTGTGAATAATGATCATCATCTTTCAGATTGCGGTCATAACTGTCTGCAATGTTTGAATCGAGCTTCATGGGAGGTTCTTTGTAGCTTTTTTCAGCAACTATATCATCGAAGCTGTTCGGATAATAATTGGGACCCGGGCCGCCATTGTTTTCAAGGCTCATAAATCCGTCTCTCTGGTGATGATGCACCTCTGCTATCGGCTTATTAACAGGCAATTGCTCATAATTGGCCCCAAGCCTGTAGCGATGGGCATCGGGATAAGCTAATATACGTCCCTGCAATAGTTTATCGGGAGAAAGACCGATACCATCAACAACATGTGCTGGTGCAAAGGCAGCCTGCTCAACATCGGCGAAATAATTTTCAGGTATTTGATTGAGTTCCATAACACCGGCTTCAATAAGTGGGAAATCTTTATGAGGCCATACTTTAGTAATATCAAAAGGATTCAGTTTGAATTTCTTCGCCTGTTCCTCTGTCATCACCTGTATCTTAAGTGTCCATTTCGGAAAGTCCTTCCTGCCGATTGCTTCAACCAGGTCTCTCTGTGCATAATCAGGATCTTTACCTTTAAGTTCTTCTGCCTGGGGACCTGTTAAGGTTTTAATTCCCTGGTCTGTTTTAAAATGGAATTTTACCCATACTCGCTTGTTGCTTTTATTTATCATTGAAAAGGTGTGGCTTCCATATCCATTCATAAAACGATAGCCATCAGGTGTTCCCCTGTCACTGAAGAGAACCATTACCTGGTGAAGGCTTTCAGGATTGAGGCTCCAGAAATCCCACATCATTGTGGAACTTTTAAGATTTGTCCTGGGATCGCGTTTCTGTGTATGAACAAAATCGGGAAACTTTTTCGGATCTTTGATAAAAAAAACAGGTGTATTGTTCCCTACAAGGTCCCAGTTGCCATCTTTTGTATAAAATTTAACTGCAAATCCTCTGGGATCCCTTTCTGTGTCAGCACTTCCTTTTTCTCCTCCAACGGTAGAAAAACGTGCAAGAACACGGCATGTATTTCCAACTTTGGAAAAGAGTTTTGCTTTAGTATACCTGGTAATATTACCGGTAACTGTGAATTTCCCGTTAGCACCGGTCCCTTTAGCATGAACTACACGCTCGGGAATTCTTTCCCTGTTAAAATGAGACAGTTTCTCATGGAGGTAGTAATCCTGAAGAAGGATCGGCCCTCTTGGTCCGACAGTCATACTATCCTCATTTTCGAAGTATGGTCTGCCAGATGCTGTTGTCAGTTTCTTGTTCTTCATATACTTATAATCCATTAATAATATCTATTTTAGTATTTGCGCTATCAGTGAATTTACCAATGATCTGAAGCTTAATTTCCTTGATTTTAAAATTTGGTATCTTCTTTTTCTTCAGATAATCTTCAATAATTTTATCAAGATCATTATCGAAATAATCTTCAATACGCTCTGATTCTGCGCAATAAAGGTGATGATGCTTTTCAAGCACCGGATCATATCTCATTTGCCCGGTATCGGTCTTTACTCTTGTTATAATTCCTTTTTCGACAAAGGTGTCAAGAATATTATAGACAGTTCCAATTGTCACATGAGGAATCTTAAGCCTGAGTTGTTCGACAATATTTTCCGCCGTAGGATGTGTTTTGAGACCTGTAATAACTTCCAGGACTGTCATCCTTTGAGGAGTTACTTTTAATTTGTTCTCAGTGAGTATTTTGATGACAGTTTTTTCAGTCATTATGAGGGTTTTATTATGATTTTATGCAATCTCTTTTCTGTAAGACGGAGTTATAACTATATAATATAAAATATTAAATAAGAAACATTCTTATTTAATAATGAATAAAGATAAAGGTATTTTTTTAATAATGCACTTTACTTAGCAATAAATTTACAAATAAATCTTGATTTGGGAAAATCAATTATACTGTTCTTATTAGATAAAACTGCAGACTGTCAGAGATATACACTATAGCTTATAGGAGTCTATTAAGTTTTGATAATGTATAAAATTAGATATATTATTTTAACTTTGTTGAGCAGCAATTATTTTAGGGTTAATCATCATTTATTAAAACTCTAAGGATAATCAGTAAAAATCTTGTATGGTATAACTTTTTAGGTTTATTTAGTTTAAATTAATTTTATTCATGGACAGATATTTAGTCAGAACAAATTGTAATGATTGTTATGCAAGACCTAAATGTTTTGTTCAAAGGACAAAAAATGCCGAGGTATTTTATGCATCACAAAAATCTCATTTAAGTTATAAGAAAGGCGAAACGATTGTTAAAGAAGGAGCCCGCGTTAACGATATATTGTACGTAATTGACGGTTTAGTAAAAATGTACATTGAAGGACCGGATAAGAATATAATCATAAAACTGCTAAATTCTGATGATTACATCGGGTTAACCGCACTGTTTGGAGATGATACTTATTATTTCACTGCTGTTGCATTGAAGGAAACCAAAGTATGTATTATTAACCGGGAAGGCATTAAAGACTTAATTACACTCTGTTGTGATTTTTCAAGGGAACTCTCCAACTGGTATTGTAAGAATTATAACATTATGCTTACCAAGTGTCTGAATTTAGGGCTTCGACAGCTAAACGGGAAGCTGGCTAATACACTGTTATATTTAAACCGGGAAGAATTTAAAGAGGTCGATATATTTTCATATATAAGCAGGACAGATCTGGCTGAACTGTCGGGGATGTCAATGGAGAGTGTTGTAAGAATTTTGTCGGAATTCAAAGATGATAAAATAATAGAAATGAAGGGGAAAAAGATAGAGATCGTTGATCTTGAACGATTAAAAATAATTAACCAGCGGGGTTAAAACCTGATCATTAATCCGGCATCAATTTCCCGGTACCATTTAGCTCAAATAAATAGTTGACGAATATCAAGGCAATCAATGATGACTGTGGTCACAACTTACTTGTAATTAATGACATAAGTAGTGTATCTTTGTATTGAAGGTATTTTTTTAAAAAGTGTCAATAATTAAAATGTAAATGTGATGTACAGGCAAAAAAGTGAAATCATCAAGCAGATCCAGTCTTATCATAAGCAGGTGGCCGGATTATACCATGATATTTATGAAAAGGCTGAAAACAATGAAATTAAGTCATTGATATTTGAGCTATATGAGCACGAGAAAGAGAGGGAGAGATACCTTGAAAGACATAAGAAAATTGCTGAAGCAATGAATTGCTGGTTAGATTTTCCGTGTGAAAAACTTTCAAATCAGATAAATGAATGCCTGAAAGAAAATCTGGATCCGGAATCTGAAGTGACTATGGAAGATTTACTTAAACTGGAGTTACATTTTGATGACTGTCTGATAAAAATCTATAATATCTTATCAGCTGAAAATGCTTTAAGTGAAACAGCAGCCAATATTTTTTATTATATGCTGAAAAAAACGACAAAAGAGCAAAATATTCTTGCGAATATGCTCTTTAACTCAAAAACCAGTTTGCGCTCCCTGTTCCCGGAACCAGCTAAATAATATAGAAATCCCTTTCTGAGATTATTCTTTTAAGTACATAAAGCTGGCCATGTACTGATATTCTTTTGTCGGCCCGGAGGGAATCGAACCCTTGACCCCATGATTAAGAGTCATGTGCTCTGCCAGCTGAGCTACGGGCCGGAAAGCATCACTATAAAATTAATCAATCCGGACTAATAGTGAACAAATGTTCATAAAAAAATATGAGTTACCGGATTGCAAATTGATTATAAAATTAAATTTGCCTAAGAATCAATCATATACTTTTATTTTTTAATGCCAAACAGAAGAAGATTCAGACATATTAAGATGCCTCCCTCAATGGAGGGATATAAACCTTTCGGAATACCAATGCGTGATCTGGAATCAGTAGATCTCCTTTTTGAAGAATATGAAGCTTTAAGACTTGCAGATTATGAGGATCTTACGCAGGAGGAGGCAGCTAAAAGAATGAATATATCACGGCCGACATTTACACGTCTTTATGACAAAGCACGTAAGAACATAGCTAAAGCCTTTGTCGAAGGCAAGGCAATAATAATCAGGGGCGGGACTTTTATAACAGATAAATACTGGTATAAATGTGGAGATTGTAATAAAATGACTGTCTCGGAGACTCCTCTGGAAAATTGTACAGAATGCAATTCAGAAAACATAACTCAAATAAATAACCGGATATCGGGTGATAGTAAATCTTAATTCTGACCTGTTATGACTAAAGACAAAGTAACTACAAAATGGCTGGGCAACATGGCATTTGAGGGCCTGGTCAGCGGCCATAAAATTATTATAGATGCAGAACCTCATGTTGGAGGTGAAAACCGGGGCGCGAGACCTAAATCGCTCATGCTCCTTTCTCTTGGTGGTTGTACAGGGATGGACGTAATCTCTATTCTGAAAAAGATGAGGGTTGAGGTTACAGATCTAAATGTAATTGTAGAGGGCGAATTGACTGAAGATCATCCGAAACATTATCACACTATCCATGTGATATATGAGTTTACGGGAAAAAACCTTTCTCCCGAAAAACTTCAAAAGGCAGTTGAACTGTCTGAAGAAAAATATTGTGGTGTGAGTGTAGTATATAAGAAAGCTGTTAAAATAACCTCGGAGATAAGGGTTGTTAATTGATATAAAACCCTATCTGCCTTCTATCGACTGTGTTAAAAGCGGAATAAATGAATCGATTGAAAAAGAACTGGGTCTTTAAAACAGTGATGAGTTAAAGGGAAAATGATAAAATCTGAGATCGAATCATTCCGGGATGAAGTTCTAAGCTGCTCAAAATGCGGGTTGTCACAAACACGGCAGCATGTAATCTTTGGAGAGGGTAATATTGATGCAGATATATTAATAATAGGTGAAGCACCGGGAAGGGATGAAGATCTTATTGGACGTCCTTTTGTGGGAAAATCGGGACAGTTACTCGACAAGATACTTGAAGCATGCGGTTTTAACCGGCAGAAACATGTATTTATCAGTAACATAGTTAAATGCCGGCCACCCGGTAACCGACCTCCAACTCCACAGGAGTCTGCAACCTGTATTCCCTGGCTCTTCAAACAGGTTGAAATAATAGATCCAAAGATGATGATTTTGCTGGGGGCTACTGCATTGAAATATTTGGCTGGCCCTGACTATAAGATTACCCGTATACACGGTACCTGGATTAACATACAGAACAGGCTGGCAATGCCTGTGTTCCACCCTTCAGCACTACTTCGTGATCCATCGTTGAAAAGGGATACATGGGATGATTTTAAGAAAATTGTGTTTAAATACCGTGAGCTTGTCGATCCGGATCATTATTCTACCCATGTATAATGACCCGGATTCATCCTTTTGCACTGATCAGCATCAGCGAGTCTCTGTTTAATATTTTAATATTCTTTCCTGATATAATGATAATACCGTCCTTTTCAAATTCATTGAAAATGCGGCTGACACTCTCTCTTGATGCATCAATCATATTCCCAACCTCCTCCTGGCTGACAGGGACATTAAACCGGTCTGATTCATAAATTTTGTTTGACATTTCAAGAAGGAAATCTGCTATTTTCCCCCTTACCTGCTTTTGGGTACGGTTCGCACACCTGTAATAAATCTCCAGTTCATTTTTACAAATATCAATCATGATCTCGTATGCAAAATCAGGATTTGCGTAAAGGAGCTGCCGGAATGTGGTAATGTCAATAAAACAGACCTCCGCTTCTTCGATCACTGTTACAGAATACTGGTTTATCTTGTCCCCGAAAGTTGTTGGTAATCCAAGGTATCCGGGAGACTTAACCATACGGACAATCTGTTCATAATAGGGACCGGCAATATGTATTTTCACCAGGCCCTTCCTGAGGTATGCCACATTTGTGGAAAACATTCCCTGTTTTATAACCAGGTCGCCTTTTTTGAATTTAGTTAAAGCACAGTTAAAAGCCAGCTTTTCAATTTCTTCTTCCTTAAGTTTTGAAGCGGCCTTAGACTTTACATCACAAAGTTTACATTCATTAAGCATTTGGCAAAAATACAAAAATGTGATATATATCACAAATTATAATAACCAAACTCACACAATTAAATAATAGGATGACAGAAGGATTAATTTCTTTTGTGAATTAATTAACAATAAAAAAATTATGACTATGGAAAACAAAAAATTGTGCCTTGCCCTTTATACCGGTAGCGTTGATAAATTGACCGCTGCAGGTGTTGTTATCAGTGGCGCTGCCGCTATGGATATGTCGGTTGAAATCTATGTTCTTCTTATGGGTGCACGTGCTTTCAGAAAAGATATTGGTGACGATCCTGAAAAACTCCAGATGGCTGAAAATGCAAGTATGAAAGCTGAATTCCTTGAATCACTGAAAAACCTAAATGTAAAAACCTGGGTTGAATTTTTTAAGGAGGCTAAAGAGGTAACTGATGTCAAAATACATATTTGTGGTCTTGCAGGTAAGGTATGGGGTGGAGAAAAACTCGAAGACTTTATCGATCTCGCCGATGATATATGCGGTATAGGTGCATATATTACTTCAGCACAGGAAGCAGACGTTAACCTTTTCATTTAAAATAATCTAAAGCTTATATAGTAATAGATCAAACGAATACGAGGCATTTACTATGCAGGAGGATATTAATTCAAAACTGATTCTGTTACAGGAACAGACAGATATTTTAAAAAAGAGAATAGAACAGCTGGAAAATTCAAGGAAAGACCAGTTGTCCATTGCCATTGTATCAGGAGATCTCGACAAGATCCTTGCAGCAATGGTCATTTCACTGGCAGCAGCTGCAATGGATACGAGTGTAAAACTCTTCTTTTCATTCTGGGCTCTCTCAGCACTGAGGGATAAGAAAAAAAAAGGCAGAGGGAAAGATTTTATTTCAAAGATGTTCGGAATAATGTTGCCAAAGGGAAAAAACAAACTGAAACTTTCTAATATGAATATGGCGGGGATGGGACCAATGATGATCCGTTCTCTTATGAAAAAACAAAATGTACTTTCTCTTGATCAGATGTTCAAAGAAGCTGCTGACCTTGGTATTGAAATTACTGTCTGTGAAATGTCAATGAATCTGATGGGATTCAAAAAGGAGGAGATTATTGATTATCCTAATTTAAGATACGCCGGAGCTGCAACTTTCGTTGCCGATGCAAGTGAAAGCAGTTTCCAGTTGTTTATCTGACAACCTGCAACCTGCAACCTGCAACCTGCAACCTGCAACCTGCAACCTGCAACCT
>CAZDOM010000017.1:0-39526 GCA_964507015.1 uncultured Rikenellaceae bacterium
GCAACAAGCAACAAGCAACAAGCAACAAGCAACAAGCAACAAGCAACAAGCAACATATAAACAAACATACAATATGATAACACAATCAGACATAGGATTAATAGGGCTTGCAGTAATGGGCGAGAATCTTGTTCTCAACATGGAAAGCAAGGGTTTCCGGGTAACTGTATACAACCGCACATTGAAAAAGGTTGATGGTTTTATCAATGGGAGGGCCAAAGGGAAAAATATTGTGGGGGTACACACAGTAGAGGAGCTTATACAAACCCTTAAACGGCCAAGGAAAATAATGATAATGGTAAAAGCAGGAAGTGCTGTTGATGAGATGATAAATACCATTATCCCATATCTTGAGAAAGGTGATATCATTATAGATGGTGGCAATACTCATTTCCCGGATACTAACAGAAGGACTGCCCTTGTTGAAAGCAAGGGTCTTCTCTATATCGGTACAGGTGTATCAGGAGGTGAAGAGGGTGCATTGTTGGGACCATCGATTATGCCAGGCGGCTCCAGGGAAGCCTGGCCTCATATAAAACCTATATTCCAGGCAATAGCTGCCAAAGTTGAAGACGGAACGCCATGCTGTGACTGGGTTGGTGAAAACGGAGCAGGACATTTTGTAAAGATGGTTCATAATGGTATTGAATATGGCGACATGCAGCTTATCTGTGAAGCTTACCAGATCATGAGGGACCTACTGCATATGAACGCTGATGAGATGCACCAGGTATTCAAAGAGTGGAACAAGGGTGAGCTTGACAGCTACCTGATTGAGATCACCAGGGATATCCTGGCATATAAAGATACAGACGGACTACCTCTTGTTGATAAAATTCTTGATACTGCGGGACAAAAAGGAACAGGTAAGTGGACAGGGGTGGCAGCTCTTGAACTGGGGATCGCACTTACACTAATCGGTGAAGCTGTTTTTTCAAGGTGTCTCTCGGCTGTAAAGGAAGAAAGGGTTAAGGCGTCTAAGATACTTACCGGACCGGCTCCTCTATTCAAAGGTGACAGGAACGTTCTTATAAATAATCTCAGGGATGCTCTGTATGCTTCAAAAATAGTGTCATATACTCAGGGTTATACCCTGATGAGAGCTGCTGCAGAAGAATATAATTGGGATCTGAATTATGGTGGTATTGCACTTATGTGGAGAGGAGGTTGTATTATCAGATCAGCTTTTCTTGGTAAAATCAAGGAGGCATTTGATAAGGATCCCTCCATTACCAACCTGCTGCTTGATCCTTTCTTCAGGGATAAGGTCGAAAATGCACAGAATGGCTGGAGGAATGTTGTATCTGCCGCAGTAGAAAACGGAATTCCTGTACCTGCCATATCAGCCGCCCTGGGATACTTTGACGGTTACCGTTGCGAAAGACTCCCCGCAAATCTGCTCCAGGCGCAAAGGGACTTCTTTGGAGCACATACCTATGAAAGGATTGATAAACCCAGAGGTATATACTTTCATACAAACTGGACCGGAAGAGGCGGAAAAACTGCTTCAACTACATATAATGTCTGATTTCTCTTTTAAAAAATAGGTTATGTCTGAGATAAAAAAATTCAGTAACTACAGATGGACAGTATGTGCTCTGTTATTTTTTGCCACGACTGTGAACTACCTCGACAGGCAGGTAATAGGTATATTAAAACCCATGCTGGAGTCGGATCTCGGCATAGGCGAAAAAGATTATTCGCATATAATCATGGCCTTTCAACTCTTATACGGTGTTGGTATGGTCATAGCCGGTCGCCTGATAGATAAATTCGGAACAAAAATAGGTTATGGCTTTACTGTTATAATCTGGAGTATAGCCGCAATGGGACATGCTCTTGCCAAAGGTGTATTGGGTTTTGGATTCTGGAGAGGTTTCCTCGGAATAAGTGAGGCCGGAAACTTTCCTGCTGCCAATAAATCGGTTGCCGAATGGTTCCCGAAGAAAGAGAGGGCTTTTGCTTTCGGCATATTCAATTCAGGAACAAATGTCGGGGCAATAGTGGCTCCACTGGCAATTCCCGCAATGGTTATTGCATGGGGATGGCAGGCTGCCTTTATCATCACCGGAGCAATAGGCTTCATCTGGGTAATTCTCTGGTTTATTTTCTATGAAGTACCGGAAAAACATAAAAAAGTGTCGGCAGGAGAACTTGCTTTTATTAATAGTGATGTAGATGAACAGGAAGTAACTAAAGAAAAGGTTTCATGGCTGAAACTTCTCAAGTATCGCCAGACATGGCTCTTCTTTATAGGGAAAGGACTTACTGATCCAATCTGGTGGTTTTACCTGTTCTGGATCCCCGGGTGGCTTTCAACTGTACGAGGTGCAGGTCTCAGTGTATCATCATTCGGATTGCCTCTTGCTTTCATTTATACAATGACCACAATAGGGAGCATAGGTGGAGGATGGGTCTCAGGTTATATGATAAGAAAGGGCATGACTCCATACAAAGCAAGAAAAATGACCATGCTTATCTTTGCACTACTGGTTGTACCAATAGTATTTGCCCAATCACCATCTGTAGGTAACTGGGGAGCTGTTTGTCTGATAGCCCTGGCTGCCTCAGCACACCAGGCCTGGTCAGCGAATCTCTTTACAACTGTCTCAGATGCATTCCCTAAGAAAGCTATCAGCTCAGCAACAGGAATCGGTGGAATGGCAGGTGCTGTAGGCGGTGCATTTATTTCATATATAGCAGGAGGTATACTCCAACACTTCAAGAACCTGGGATCTATTGAAACAGGATATGTTGTGATGTTTTCCATTGCAGGAAGCGCTTATCTTCTGGCATGGATAATACTGACAGTTTTTGCACCAAAAAACAAAAAGGTAATTCTTGACTAACAATGTTTTCAAACAAAGCCAGGATAAAAGATATTGCCATTCGCGCCGGAGTATCAATAGGAACTGTTGACAGGGTTCTGCATGAGAGAGGTGAGGTGGCTGAAAGAACAAAGGAAAGAGTATTAAAGATTGCGAAAGATCTTGAATATTCTCCTAATTTCTTTGCAAAAGCACTTAAGTCGACTAGAAAATTACACCTTGTCTCACTTCTACCTGAACCTGATGAAGATAATGCCTTTTGGATTAAACATTCCCTGGGCTTACAAAGGGCTTTGAATGAGCTTGATCCATTTCCCGTCAGATTAAGTCAGGTTACATATAATATGATCTCTGAGAAACATTTCCAGAAAAAGTCAGAAAATATTATCCGGATGAATCCTGATGGAGTAATTCTGGCTCCTCTCTTTAAACACGAATCAATTGACCTCTGCTACAACTTGACTAAGAGGCATATACCTTTTGTTTTTCTCGATGGTTATCTGGATAATGTTAATTTCCTTTCTTATACAGGGGAGGATATTTTTCAGAGTGCCCGTGTAGCCGGACAACTAACTGATCTGATTACACCGGCTGATAATGACATCCTGATAATAAATATTGTAAAGAACCTCGGGAATGTTCAGCATTTAAATATCAGGACAGAAGGATTCATGAGTTATTTTTCGAGTCAGCCGGAAAACAACAGGAAAATTATTAAACTTACTGTCTCAAACCCTGTTCCTGAAATTATATCAAGGGAAACTGGTAAAATCCTTTATAAGAATCATAACATCAGAACCATATTCGTTACAAGCTCAAAGTCATATAAAATTGCAGATTTCATTGAGTCAGAAGGCATAACATCCATGAATATAATAGGTTACGACCTGCTTGAACGAAATGTGGAATATCTCAAATCGGGGACTATAAGATTTCTGATTGGACAAAGGCCTGAAGTTCAGGCTTACAGAGGAATAAGGAAGCTGTTCGAATATCTTTCGCTTAATAAAATACCTGCAAAAATGGAATATCTGCCTATAGATATTGTCACTTCTGAAAATGTAGATTTCTTTCTTTGAATACATTTTAAAATTCTAATAAATCAATCATGATTAAGCTTGGAAAATATTCACTTGGTATCGGAGACAGATTTGGTAAACAGGGATCAGCTCAGTTAAGGGCAATAATTGAAGCCGGTAAACGTGGGATTAACATCACACCCGTCTGGAACAAATCAAACAGGGAACATATTATGGTCGGATCACAACCTGTAGAAACAAGGATGGAAGCCGACGAGGTGACAAAAAAAGCCGGTTTCAGAAAAGCTTACCATGTGGATGCTGACCATATAAACAGGGAAACTGTTGACAGATTTATTAAAAGTTCAGATTACTTTACAATTGATGTTGCATCCTTTATTGGCAAAAGAGCCGGAAATGAAGAAATAAAAACTTTCGTTGAAGGAGTAAAAAAATATACTGGTTATCTTCAACTACCAGGACTTAAAGAACCTTTTAAAACAAGTTTAAGAAAGATAACTGCAGTAGCAGAGAAATATCTTTTTGCAACAATAAAGGCCTGGGAAGTTTACAGGAAAATTGAAAAATTAAAAGGACGGGGTAATTTCATTACTGAAATATCGATGGATGAAGTATCAAAACCCCAGACACCCGAAGAATTGTTCTTCATACTTAAAATGATCAGTGAAGAAAATATTCCTGTTCAGACCATTGCTCCCAGATTTTCAGGTAAATTTAATAAAGGGGTTGATTATGAGGGTGATCCTAAAGATTTTGCCACTGAATTTGAAGCAGACCTGATGGTTATTGACTATGCTGTAAAAGAATTCGGGTTGCCTTCGAACCTTAAGATGAGTGTTCATTCCGGTTCAGACAAGTTCGCAATCTATCCGTACATAGGATCATTAATCAAGAAGCATAATAAAGGTATACATCTTAAAACTGCCGGGACCACCTGGCTTGAGGAGTGTATCGGATTAGCTGAATCAGAAGGAAATGCACTGAACTTCGTAAAGGAAATTTATTTTGAAGCTCTAAAAAAAATAGACAGACTTTGTGCTCCATATTCAGATGTAATAGATATTAATATATCATTACTACCTTCTAAAAAAGAGGTATCAGGTTGGGATGGGAAAAGAGTTGCTGATGCTATACGACATATTCCTGAAAACAGATATTACAACTCAGACATGCGTCAGTTGATACATGTTGCTTATAAACTGGCAGCTCAGAGGAAGCAAAAGTACCTTAATCTTATTGAAGAACATGAGTTGAGAATCGGACAATGTGTCTTTGAAAATCTATATAACAGGCATATCTGCAGATTATTTGATATTAAATAAACACCGGCCTGTCTGATTATCTTTAATTCCTTCCCTGAAAGCTTTGCCTCTTTTATTCCATTGTTGGCAATCCTCCAAAAGGTTCAGGTTGAGTCATATGGAGATCAAGTATAATTATTTCGTTTAGCCCTGGCCTTATATATGATTTCGGACAGAAGAGTCTTTTCTGTGGTCCTATATCCCAATACCTTCCAAGGTTATGTCCGTTGACCCATACAATACCTTTCCTGTATTTTGACATATCAAAGAAGGTATCACCGGTATAGGCAAGTGAAAAATTCCCCTTAAAAAAGATCCCGGGTTTATTAACGGTCCTTCCTGAGGATCGCAGGTCATAGATAAATTGGTGATCCATCGGAAGTTTATAAACCTGCCAGTTACTAAGGGACAGGTTATCAATAGTTACATCGCCTGTAATACCTTTTCGGTCGTGTATGTAAGGACCATAATTTATGCGGCCCATAGCTTCAACAAGTATTTCAAGGACAGGCTGTTGCGAAGAGGATTCCGGGATGCTGATTGTATCAATGGCCTCTCTTCGGTCGAGATATCCAAGATACTTTCCATCCAGAAAAACTGTTGCATAATCATGTAATCCTTCCACTGTAAGTATTCTACTTTTTTTGTCATTAAGCTCTGTCCTGTAAAGGATAAAACCGTAATCCTGCCCGTAATCTTCAAAGGTCAGCGGTTTTTCTGACATAACAGGTTCCGGAAGATTATCCCATATCGAAGTAAAATGGGCCGGATATATCAATTGGACCTCAATAGCCAGCAGTGAGTCAGGGATACGAGGTAGTTTATCATTACCGGGCAGATAGGAACCTAATAATTTGCGGAGAGCCATATATTTTGGAGTAGGCTTTCCCTGTTCATTAACAGGTGCATCATAATCATAACTGGTTAATGAGGGTTCGTAGCCTTTTCGTCCTGAATTTGCTCCGGCAGTGAAGCCAAAGTTGGTTCCTCCGTGTATTACATATAAGTTAAAGGACTTCTTGTTGTCCATAAGGAATTTAACCTCTTTCAGCATATCCGCTGTATCAGGTTTTGCCCATTTCTCTCCCCAGTGTGTTAGCCAACCGGTGTATGTCTCACCCGAGAAGACAGGAACACCAGGATTTATTTTTCGGGCAAGTTCAAAATCGCTTTCTGTACTTCCCGAATCAAGTCCTACCGCACAACCAGGAAGAGTGCCTGCCTCAAGCATTTTAATTGTTGGTCCGTCACCTGTAAATGCCGGGATATCTATCCCGTTCTCAAGCCATATTTCACGTAACCTGGCCATATACTCCTTATCATTATCAAAACTTCCATATTCATTTTCTATCTGGATCATGAGTATAGGTCCACCGTTTGTGACCAGGTATGGTTTTATTTCTTCTGCCAGACGTGTCATATATTTTCCGGCGGCCTCCATAAATCCCGGATCTGTACTTCTGAGTTCAATATCTGGAATACGGAGAAGATAGGGAGGTATACCTCCCAACTCCCACTCTGCGCATACATAAGGCCCTGGCCTTATTATAAGCCACATCCCTTCATGCTGTACTATCTCAATAAACTCCCTGATATTGTGGTTACCGGTTGAGAAATCATATACACCCTCTTCCTGTTCGTGATAGTTCCAGAAGATATATGCAGATATTGTATTGCAGCCCATTGCCTTTGCCATCTGAATCCTGTGCTTCCAGTATTCCGGGGGTATCCTGGCAGGATGCATTTCACCACTGATAATCTGGAAAGGGTTACCATCAAGAAGGAATTCAGTCTCGCTAAGTGTAAAGGTGTGCTTCGCCCTTTTATCTTTAAAAGATGCTGTAAATAACAATATAATGACTAAAAATCCCAGAATTTTAATTCTTCCGAACATATCCTTTACTACTTATACTTATTTCAACTTTTCAACTTCTTCTATATTGCCTGGTAACTATAAAGTTTTGCATAAACTCCATTTTCCTTACCGATCAGGTCATCATGAGTACCGGTTTCCACAATTATGCCATTATCGATTACCACTATTATATCAGCGTGCTGAATGGTTGATAATCTGTGTGCTATCACTATTGATGTCCTGTTCTCCATAAGTTTAAGAATCGCATCCTGAACAAGACGTTCTGACTCTGTATCGAGTGCTGATGTTGCTTCATCGAGAATCAGGATTGGCGGATTGGCAAGGATAGCTCTTGCAATGCTAATCCTCTGACGCTGGCCTCCGCTAAGTTTATTACCGCCCTCACCTACTTCGTTATCATAACCATGTTCTGTTTCCATAATGAAATCATGGGCATTTGCGATACGGGCAGCATTCTCCACCTCTTCTATATCAGGATTATCAACACCAAAAGCAATATTATCGGTAAAAGAAGCATTAAAGAGTATAGGATTCTGACTTACAATGCCAAGGAGATCACGTAAATCGTGAATCTTCAGATCACTGATGTCAATCCCATCAATAAGAATTGACCCTCTGTCAGGTTCTATGAATCTTGGAAGAAGATCGGCAAGAGTCGATTTACCAGCTCCGGACTTACCTACTATAGCAATAGTCTGTCCTTTATTTATTCTCAGGTTTATATCCTGCAATACCGGCTCACTATTATAGGCAAACCAGATATTCTTTAATTCAATTGAACTGTTGAATTCCTTTACCGGTATTGCATTTTCCTTTTCGGTTATCTTCTCCTCGGCTTCAAGTATCTGGTCGACCCTGTCGATAGATGCCATTCCCTTCTGAATACTGAACCATGCTGTGGTTATATTTTTTGCCGGTTGTATAATCTGTGAAAATATAATCAGGTAAGCAATCAGACCATCGGTTGACATATTTGTCTGTCCCCTGAGGGCAAGCATACCACCGATATACAAAAGTAATATTATCACATTAGTTGAAAGGAATTCACTAAGTGGTACAGCAAGATAATGCTTACGTACTACTCTCTTAAATATTTTGGAATATCTCCTGTTGGTTTCATTGAACTGTTTTTTCATTTTCTTTTCTGCATTGAAACCTTTTATTATCCGCAGACCGGTGAGAGTCTCCTCCACAACTGATAAAAGCCTGCCAAGGTTCTGTTGCTGGTCTAATGATGAAGAGCGTAAAGTACGGCTTACTCTTCCAATAAGCCAACCGCTGGCCGGTAACAGTATCAACGCCAGTAATGTAAGTTGGAAACTACTGATAAACAGGTAAATTACAAAAATGATGATATACATAGGATCCCTGAAGATCATAGTTAATGAAGACATTACAGAGATCTCTATTTCCTGTACATCATTCGCAACCCTTGTCATGATATCACCTTTACGTGCATCAGTAAAATATGATATAGTAAGGTTGAGAACCTTATTATATATTTTCTCCCTCAGATCCCTGACAGTGCATGACCTGATATAAGCAAGGCTATTATTTGCCAGGAATACAAATCCATTCTTAAAAAGACTGGCAATAAGAAAAATCAGGCTGACCATCAGCAGTGCTCCCCCGGGTCCCTCTTTTTCAATAAAAAGTGATAAATAATATCTGAATATTTCCCCTATATAATCAAAAGACATATGGAACTCACCGGGATGACTTACAATCTCAACTCTGTTAAAGAGTATCTTCAGGAAAGGAATTGCTAATGTATATGATATAAGTGCAAAAATTGCACTTAGTATATTGAATATTACACTGTTAATAGCAGGTCTTTTGTAAGGACTGATATATTTCAGCAGCAGCTTTATCTTATTCATCGCAACATCGTCGGTTTAAAACCCTGTAAAGTTAAAGGGAGTCACGGCTTTCAACTCTATCTTAACAGATTCGCTGACATCCAGGTTGTCAATAAATGAGTGTAGTGTTTCCTGTGTTATTGTCTCCCCTGTTCTTGTAAGATCGAGCAGTGCCTCATAAGGCTTGGGATAACCCTCTCTCCGTAATATTGTTTGTATTGCTTCGGCTATGACAACCCAGTTATTATCCAGATCGTTCATAATCTTATCAGTATTGACAATTAGCTTATTTAATCCTTTAAGAATAGCATTGAAGGCCAGGATTGAATGTCCTATTGGTACACCTATATTACGTAAAACTGTTGAATCAGTAAGATCACGTTGAAGTCTTGAAATGGGTAGTTTTTCCGACAAGTGTCCGAAGATTGCATTAGCATACCCCAGGTTGCCCTCTCCATTCTCAAAATCGATCGGATTTATTTTGTGAGGCATTGCAGAGGAGCCTATCTCACCCTTTCTGATCTTTTGCCTGAAGTAGTCCATTGAAATATAGGTCCACATATCCCGTGCAAGATCAATTAGTATTACATTGATCCTGCGCATGTTATCAAATAATGCTGCCAGGTTATCGTAATGATCAATCTGTGTTGTAGGATGTGACCTCTGCAAACCCAGTTCTTCATTTACGAAATTATTTGCAAAAGTTATCCAGTCAATATCAGGATATGCTGCTTTATGAGCATTCATATTACCTGTTGCTCCTCCGAATTTTGCCGAATATGGAATCTGTCCGAAATATTTTGATTGTTCATCAATCCTTGAAATGAATACTGCTATTTCCTTACCAAGCCTGGTTGGTGAAGCAGGTTGTCCATGCGTTCTTGCCAGCATCGGTATATCTTTCCACTCATCGGCCAGTGTTGCCAGTGACTCCCGGAATTCAAACAGTACCGGGAAATATACATTAGTAAGTGCATCTTTAAGTGACAATGGCACCGCAGTATTATTAATATCCTGTGAGGTAAGTCCAAAATGAATGAATTCACTCCACTTACCCCATCCTGCATGAAAGAATTTTTCCTTCAGGAAATATTCAACAGCTTTAATATCATGGTTTGTAATCTTTTCCTTTTCCTTGATTTTTTCTGCATCGTAAACGGTCAGATCTTCATATATTGACCTCAGATCCTTATAGTTATCCTTCCTGAAATCGGAAAGCTGCGGGAGGGGAATACCGCAAAGGGCAATAAAATATTCTATTTCTACCATCAAACGGTATTTAATAAGCCCGAACTCCGAAAAATAGAGGTCCAGGTCATCTACCTTCTGTCTGTATCTTCCGTCAAGCGGAGAGATGGCAGTTAGAGAATTTAAATCCATCAGTTTTTGCTTGAGTTTTCAACTAGTGTAAAGTTAATCCTATTATGTCGCTATTATTATCATTTCGGATTTTGGATTTTGGATTTCGGATTATTTTGATTTTCTATTTAGCTTGCTGCTTTTGCCTTTTTAATCCGCAATCTCAAATCCGCAATCCACAATAAAGTAATTGATTATACTTATATAAATTCTTAACCATAATTTATCAAATTACATTTAACATAATACTAGTTAAAACGGTATGTACAAATGTAGTATTTTAGAAGTTGTAAAAAAATTGAATTGAAACTAATAAATACATCTATGTCTGCAGGCAAAATAAGGATATCAGCAGTGAAATATGCAAATACATACCCTTTTTTGTATGGGCTGAAAGAAACGGGTTTTGACAAAATGGCTGTTATAGAGACAGACCACCCGGCCCAATGTGCTGAAAAATTGATAAATGACAAAGTGGATATAGGGCTTATTCCTGTGGCAGCCATTCCCATGCTAAAGAAGTCATATATTATTACTGACTTTTGCCTGGGAGCCTATGGAAAAGTCAGAACAGTTTTGATGCTGTGCAATTGTCCTCTTCACGATATCAGAACAATAAACCTTGACTACAGATCACTCTCCTCTGTCAGCCTTGCAAGGATACTGGCAAAACACGCCTGGAAAAGAGAATTCAGATGGAACCATACATCAGAAGAATTTGATTTTCTTAATATACCTTATAACGAGGCAGTTGTACTTATTGGTGACCAGTGTTATGAATACGAAAAACATTTCAGCACACGAATTGATCTTGCAGAGGAATGGAACTTGTATACAGGACTACCTTTTGCCTTTGCCTGCTGGACAGCCAACAAAAAGCTCGACACTCAATTCCTGAAAGAATTCAATGATGCTCTGGCAGTTGGGGTATATAATATACCTGCAGTTGTTGAGAAATATGGTAATACAGGTATAATAAAAGGAGAAGAACTAAGTGTTTATCTCACCAAAAACATGGATTTCATACTTAATGAAGATAAACATAAAGCTATCAGACTATTCCTGGAGATGGTGAGGGAATTATGATATAAGACTACAGGCTGCACAGGAAACAGGAAACAGGAAACATGATACATGGAATATAGGTTTATCATTTTAAAGGATTCTGTAAGAATTAATGGATAATTGATTAACTTTGAAGGCTGGATATGCATTTTAAACTTAAATGATTATAGAGATGAGAAAGACGATCACCTTTAATGAGCTCCGGAAAATAAAAGACCAGTTACCCTCCGGTAGTATGAAAAGAATAGCTGATAAACTGGATCTTAATGAAGAGACAGTCAGAAACTACTTCGGAGGGAGAAATTTTGACAAGGGACAAAGCATTGGCATTCATTTTGAACAGGGGCCCGACGGTGGAATTGTTACTTTTGATGACACAACCATTCTCGATATGGCAAAGGGAATGATCAAAGATTAAATCAGATATCTAAACCTGTTTGAAAGCAAAAGGCCGGGTCTTTTGCTTTTTTTATTAAAAATAATAATCAAAATCACGGAGTAACACGGAGTTTGCACAGAGTAACACCGTAATAATAATCGATAATAAAAACTGGTACAGGTATGTGATTTCCTCCGTGAGACCCCGTGAAAAACTCCGTGTAACTCTGTGTTTAAATAAGTTTTCACTGGTGAAAAATGAAAATATAACTTTCAAGATCAACTGTGCAGAAGAATCTTATAAAGATCTTCTGGAGTCATATTTTATTTCGATTTATCCGGCGAATAAACTGATATCACATGGACTTGATCATCACCGGCGGGTATGGAAATATGCAAAAGAGATGCTTCATCATATTGAAAAGAATAATTCATTTGACCAGGAATTTATTAATAAGCTTCATATAGCATGTTATTTGCATGATATAGGGATGACAATTGATACTGGCGAAAAGCATGGTTATCATAGCCGAAAGATCTGTAGAAAGTTCCTGAAAGAGAATAATCTTAAGGAATCAGATTACCAGGATCTCCTGTCAGCAATTGAGAATCATGCTGATAAAGAATATTCAAACTCAAAGGATCAGAATTTACTTCTGACAATTCTTTCAGTTGCCGATGACCTTGATGCATTCGGAGAGACAGGAATATCGAGGTACCTTGAAATCTACAAAGAAAGAGGTATTCAACCACATCTTATAGCCACAGCTATATTGGGGAATGCCAGGAAGAGGTTTGAAAATTTTGAAAAGTGTTTTAGCAAATATCCTGAGCTGGTTGAAAAGCACAGAGAAAGATACCTTGTACTGGATAACTATTTTAAAAACAATTATTTAACCACGGATTTACACGGATTCACACGGAGTTAACCACGGAACCGGCCACAGCCTATCCCGATTTATCGGTAGAATTATACAGTTTATTTCTCAGCTTTCTATCTCCTTTTCTCCTATTCCCTCTCTCACTTACTAAAAAGATCTAGCTGCTTCTCCTCATAATCATCAGATTCAAGGTTAGAAACACTTACCCCCAGCAGCCTGATACTTGTTCCCTTTAATTCCAGGGATTTGCGGATTACAGATACCTCCCTGTGCAAAGTATTAAAATCCCTGATATAATACTCTAAAGTTCTGCTTCTTGTTATCTGTGTGAAGTCCGAGAACTTGATCTTCAGGGTAATTGTCTTCCCGGTCGTACCGACATGTTCAATCCGTTCCATCAGCTCTTTTTCAACCTTGTACAGTTCAGCAATTATTTCGAATGAGGTTGTCAGGTCCTTTTCATATGTCAGTTCCGTTCCTATCGATTTTCGCTCAGTATCCGTTTCAACTGGACGTTCATCAATTCCTCTGGCAATATCATAAAAGAATTTTCCTGCCTTTCCGAAATTCCTTATCAGACCGGATAATTCCCATTTTTTCAGGTCGGCACCATTATGGATTCCCAGCTTATGCATCTTCCCGGATGTTACTTTTCCTATACCATAATACTTTTCAACCGGAAGTTCTTCTATAAATTTTTCTGCATCACCCGGTTTGATAATAAAAAGACCATCAGGTTTTTTTATATCTGAAGCGATTTTAGCAAGGAATTTATTGAAAGAGACTCCGGCTGAAGCAGTTAATCCTGTTTTATTCTTTATATCTTTTTTTATCTCTTTGGCAATAAGTGTAGCTGAGCAAATACCTTTTTTATCAGTTGTAACATCTAAAAATGCTTCATCAATAGAAAGAGGTTCAACAACATCCGTATACTCCTTAAAGATTTCCATTATCATTTCAGATATCTCGATATACCTGTCGAACCTGTGTTTCACAAAGATCAGTTCAGGACACAGGCGCTTAGCTGTGACTGAGGGCATAGCGGATCTAACACCGTATCTCCTTGCTTCATAACTTGCTGCTGCTACAACATGTCTCACCCCGCTCCCTCCTACTGCCACGGGTTTACCTCTAAGCTCAGGATTATCAAGCTGCTCAACAGATGCAAAGAAGGCATCCATGTCGATATGTATGATCTTTCGCATAATAACACGGTGCACGGTACACGGTACACGGTACACGGTAAGTCAATGTGTTGTTAAAAATAATTCATTTATTATATTAGTAAAATTTTTTGATATGAAGGTACTTGGAATAAACTGCAGTCCCAGGAAGAAGGGGAATACCGAAATACTTATAAGAGAAACATTTAAGTCACTTGAAGAGAACGGAATTAAAACAGAATTCTTCCAACTCGGAGGTAAAAAGGTTAACGGGTGTATTGCCTGTATGAAATGCCGGAAAGCAAAAGATGGAAAATGTCATCAGGATAACGATGTTTTAAATAAATGTATAAAGAAAATGGTTGATGCTGATGCTATCATAATAGGTAGTCCGACCTATTTTTCCGATCTCTCCACCGAGGCTAAGGCATTGATTGATGTTTCCGGTTACGCTCTTCGCGGTGCAGGAAATCCACTTAAAAGAAAACCGGGTGCTGCAATTGTTTCAGTACGAAGGACCGGTGCCATACATGCATTCGACAGCATTAATCATTTCTTCCTGATAAATGAGATGATTATCCCGGGTTCATCATACTGGAACATAGGTATCGGAAGGGAAAAGGGTGATGTGTCGGATGATGAAGAGGGTCTGCAAACGATGAAGACATTGGGGGAAAATATGGCATGGCTGTTAAAACGGCTCAAGGGCACAAAGGCATAAAGGCATAATGGCATAATGGCATAATGGCATAAAGGCGTTAAGGCATTAAGGTTTTAAGGCTAGAAGGATTGCACGATCCTTAAGAAGCTGCTGCTGCTTCGGCTGACTTCTGTTTCTCGTAGTTCCTGATAAAAAAGCCGGCCAGAACAAGTAATTCATCGTCTGTATATGAGTCGATAGTACCTTTTAAATTCTTCGAATGATATTTTATAAGCGGACCGTTCACACTGCCGATACTCCATTTTGTTCTGAAGAAATTATCAAACTGCCACGGGTATTCCTTTTCGTTATAAATGATAGTAGCTTTTATTTTAAATGACTTAAACCTGATTGTTGCTAATACTATATTGCTATCCGGATCAGTTATCTCTGTTTCATGCTTGAAGAATCCTTTTGTTTTAAAATTAAATCTCTTCCCATTTATCTCACCGGTTGTTGTTCGTGACATACCCTCCTTCTTCAGTTCTCCGATTTGTTTTGTGTACTGGTAAATCTCAAATCGTCTGCTGAAAAGCTTTGTCTTCCATGTGAATTGTGTTTCCATAATACAAATTATTAATATGTTTAAAGATATAAAAAAGGTTATAAGGACGGTCTCTTAATATTTTATTGTCTTGCAGTCTGTATGTTTTCCCCTTTCTCATCTATTCCCGTTCTGGATACCGTAAAGATGACCTATGACGATATCGGCAACATAACCTACAAATCGGATGTCGGCAACTATTACTATAACTCCGTAAAGATACATGCAGTCGACAGTATAAGCGACAGCCAGTACCCCGACAGACAGAATATCGAATACAACTTCTTCAACAAACCTGTTTATATTGCCAACGATACCGACTCACTGGTTTACACCTACAATGTTCTTGACAACCGAATAAAAGCAACGCTGTACGGCACAGGCGGACTGGTTAAAACCACCTGGTATGCAGGATTATACGAAAAGACAGTTGAAAACAGCGTGACAAAACACTACTATTATATAAACAGTCCCTACTGACCTATTGCGCTTGCAATACAAACCGGAAGCGGAACACCTGAATTCTATTATCTTTGTAAGGATCATCCCGGTTCTATAACAGGTGTTATGAACTCTTCTGGTAATATAGTAGAGGAATATAATTTGATCCGTACCTGTCCGCCGAAGCTTTCCTGTCTATTGAAGGCCTGCCAAAGGTGGCAACGAAAATGGATGTACCAGGATGAATCCTATAAAGCCGGAGAGCCTGCCCCGCTTAGGCGGGGCTTTGAAGTCCAATATCCCCGGTAACATCCGGGGTATGTAAGTCAAAAATGATGACAACCCCGGAGGGGGTTGAATCTAATATCCCGTGAAACTTATATTCAACACCCCGAAAAATCGGGACAAGCTCTCCGGTGTTGTAAAGCCATTATATGCACTTGCCATGGATGCAACCATGGATATTGGAATTAAATGCCTCCGGCATCAGTTATCATAACCGCAATTCAAATTAAGTACTCATTCAAAACTTGTAGACCTATCACTTCAGAATATCGGATACAACTTTTTCAATAAGCCGGTCTATATTGCCAATGATACCGACTCACTGGTTTACACCTACAATGTTCTTGATAATCGAATAAAAGCCACTCTGTACGGTACAGGTGGACTGGTTAAAACTACCTGGTATGCAGGATTATACGAAAAGACACTGGAAAACAGCATAACAAAACACCACTACTATATAAACAGTCCCGACGGTCCTGTTGCTCTTGCAATCCAAACCGGAGGCGGGACCGCATGACTGAATGACAAGAAGAGCCGGCATCACCGGCTTCTCTTATCTAGTAATCTTCCCTTTCCACATAATGTGTATGAAGAAGCTCATGGGAAACATGACTGTTGGGTTTGCCAAGAAATTCCTTGTAAATAGCAATTATCTCCGGATTCTCATGTGATTTACGGAATTGCATATTTTCATCTTCGGCATATATTGCCTTCATACGTTTCTTCCTTATCTCCAGGCTTGTTGGAATAGGTTGTCCTCCTCCTCCGAGACATCCTCCCGGGCATGCCATTATTTCAACAAAGTGGTAAGGTGACTTTCCTTTCCTTACCTGTTTCAGAATTTCGTTGGCATTTGTAAGTCCGTGTGCAATAGCCACTTTAAGAGTAACACCTTCAAGGAACTTCCACTCATCCTTACATCCTTCAATCTTTATTGCTGCTTCCTTTACACCCTCCATTCCACGGACAGGTGTAATATTCATATTTTTAAAAGGTACTTCTCTACCGGTGACAATCTCATAGGCTGTACGCAGAGCAGCTTCCATAACACCTCCTGTTGCACCGAATATTATAGCGGCACCGGTTGACTCACCCATTATTGAGTCATGATGTGTTGGTTCCAGGTTTCTAAAGTCAATGCCAGCCTGTTTGATCATAATTGCAAGTTCACGGGTGGTAAGAACAAAATCAACATCCTTGTAGCCGCTTGCTCTCATCTCCGGCCTGTCGGCTTCATATTTCTTTGCAGTACAAGGCATTATAGATACAGATACAATTTTTGCAGGATCTATTCTTCTTTTCTGTGCATAAAATGTCTTTGCAAGTGCTCCGAACATCTGCTGGGGAGATTTGCAGGTAGACACATTCGGGAGGAATTCAGAATATTTATGTTCAATAAATTTCACCCATCCCGGTGAACATGATGTAAACATCGGAAAGGAAATTGATTTATCACCGTCGACCAGAGCTTTTTTCAGACGTGTGAGTAACTCTGTACCCTCTTCCATTATTGTTAAATCAGCAGTAAAGTCAGTATCCATGACAGAATCAAAGCCAAGCTGACGCAGTGCTGTAACCATTTTCCCGGTTACTCTTTCACCGGGGTCATAACCAAGATCCTCTCCCAGGGCCACTCTTACTGCCGGGGCGGTCTGTACAACAACATGATTATCAGTATCATAAATCGCATCCCATACCTGGTCAATAGATGTCTTTTCCACCAGGGCTCCGGTTGGACAGCGGGCAACACACTGGCCGCAATTTGTACAAACCACATGACTCATCGGCCTGTCGTGGAATGAAGAGATCTTCTGATGCATTCCTTTATTGGCGACAGCAACTGCTGAAATATGCTGAAGTTCAGTACAAGTTCTCACACAACGCTGGCAACGGATACATTTACTGTCATCTTTGATAAATGCAGGGGATGATGAGTCGATAGTATATGGATGATCCTCAACAATATCAAGAAATATTGAATCTCCGAAAGCAAACTCATTTGCAAGAGCCTGCAATTCACATTTCTGGTTTTTATAACATTTTGTACAGTCGGATCTGTGCTCAGAAAGAAGAAGTTCAACAATGTGTTTCCTGGCATTTCTTACTTTCAGTGTATTGGTATGTATATCCATCCCCTCAGCTACCGGCATGGCGCATGCAGCAATAAGTGTTTTTGCTCCGGTCTGTTCAACAACACAAACCCGGCAATTCCCTGCCACACAAAGGTCAGGATGATTACATAATGTTGGTATAGTTATATTTAGTTTCCTGGCAGCATCAAGTACTGTTGTGCCTGGTGAAACTGTTACTCTCTGGTTATTAATGCTCAAACTTATCATTCTTTCAGTGTAATTTAATTTGTTAATAAATGATCTCTTCCCTGAAGTTCTCTACAATTGTTCTGAATGCATTACCGACTGATTGTCCGAGTCCGCACTTTGAGGCGACCTTCATAGTATCAGCAAGTTTCATCAATTCATTTAAATAGGTAGATTTAACCTCGCCCTTCTTTACTTTCTCCACACCCTTGAGAAGCTGCTGGCAGCCTACCCGGCAAGGAGTACATTGCCCGCATGATTCTTCAGCAAAGAAATCGAGATAGTTATGGAGCACATTATACATTGATCTTGAACTGTTGAACAGTTTCATAGAACCTCCGGTAGGAACACCCTCAAATCCGATTATAGTGTATGGAAATTTCTTTCTCGGCACACAGAAACCTGAAGCTCCACCCACCTGAACTGCTTTGGTATCACCATCACCAAATTCATCAACAAACTGTTGTACTGTCATCCCGAGCTCAAGTTCAAAAATGCCTGGTGTAGGAGTATCACCGGAAACTGAGAATACTTTGGAACCTCTTGAGTCCTTTGTTCCAAGCTGGCTGTATGAGGCAGGTCCATGCTTGATAATCATCATTGCTGTAACAAGAGTCTCCACATTGTTAATAGAAGTAGGCTTATTAAAAACGCCTGAAGTAGTAGGGTACGGAGGTTTATTGCGTGGCTCGCCGCGGCCACCCTCTATCGATTCGAACAATGCACTTTCCTCACCGCATATATAGGCTCCGCTTCCCATACAATACCTAATCTTAAAATCATACCCTATACTTTTAATAAGCTTGTGAAATGATTCAAGTTCCTTCAGAAGCTTAGGCAGAAGGTATTTATATTCACCACGCAGATAGACAATCCCGTTTTTTGCACCAATAGCTTTACCGGCAATTGCCATTCCACCATAAACCTTGTATGCCACTCTGTCGAGAATCTCACGATCCTTAAATGTTCCCGGTTCACCTTCATCAGCATTACAGACAACATATTTTTCCGGTTCCCTGACTGCTGCCGTATATTTCCATTTAAGTCCTGTAGGGAACCCGGCTCCTCCCCTTCCTTTTAGTCCCGATTCAAGAACCTGCTGAATGATTTCATTGTTCTTCATCTTAAAGGCACTTGCCAGAACCTCTTTGGCCTCAACCTTCTCAAAGATCAGGTCAACCTTGTTTAATCCTATGTTTTCCATTTCTTCGGGGTGTTATTTATTTTCCATGTAACCTTTAATAATCTCAACCACCTTTTCCGGAGTAAGTTCGGTATATGGTATTTCATTAATCAGCATTGCAGGAGCTTTATGACACCATCCGATACAGTTGGTCTCAATAAGACTGAACTGCTTATCGGCTGTTGTCTCTCCTACTTTTATTTTAAGCATATCCTCAAGAATCTGGATAATATCACCTTTGCCTTTCATCGAGCATGTTATTGTTTTACAGACTCTTATCATATATCTACCTCTTGGGTTAGTATCAAGAAAAGTATAAAACGAAGCTGTTCCGTATACTTCAGCTGCAGAAATATCAAGTTCTTTGGCTACTTCGACCATTGCCTCATCCGTCAGATAATTGTGTTTTTCAACTATACCCTGCAGAATAGGCATAAGACTCTCCCTGGCACGTCCATACTTGTCGGTCAGCTCCTTGACGAGATCTCCTATTTGGTGCATATTTATTTGATTTTTAAGTAATTAAATTTATTTATTTTTCAATTTCAGACCCCTGAAAAAGCGATGCTAAATTAGCAAGATTAGTTCTTAAAAAAACATTACAAATATCATTGTTTCTAATTTAGAATGAGAATAAACAAGAACATGAAAAATATTTACTCCGAAAGAATATTCATCTTGTAAAATCCTGTTTTTATTGCTATATTGTAAGAATACTCATAATGTTTTACAACTGAAATTTATGATAAGAATTCGTAAAATAATTAATCCTTTCCTCGAATCGAACAGGGAAGCGATAGCAAATGTAAAAAAGATAATGTCACAGCAGTTTTCAGCAATTCCTCAGGAGAAGATTGAGATTCTTGATGAGCAGCTTATTAATCCGTTGAAATTCCAGTATCAGTCAGTTCTCATTTTAGCTGAGAATATCCATGAGACAATTTTGGGTTTTGCCTTGTTTAAGTACATGTCGGATCTTAAGTTCTGTTACCTCGACTTTATTGCCACATCACCAGGAAAAACATCGGGCGGATTAGGCGGGGCACTTTACCAGCGTGTAAGAGAGGAAGCCAGGGCATTAGGTTCCTCAGGCCTTTTTTACGAATGTCTTCCGGATGATCCGGCTTTATGCAAGGACCAAAAATTGTTGGAACAAAATGCGAAAAGACTTGCATTTTATGAGAGGTTCGGTGCAAGACCAATTATCAACACACTCTATGAAACACCTGTAAAGCCGAATGATGATTCTCCTCCTTACCTTGTTTTTGATGGTCTGGGTGTAACTGAATCACTTAAACGTAGTCAGGTCCGTAAGTTTGTAAAAGCCATTCTGGAAAGAATATATGGAGATTACTGTTCTGAAGAATATATCAGTAAAGTAGTTACAAGCATTAAAGATAATCCTGTTAAAATAAGAGATTTTAAATATCATAATTTACCAAAAGCAAAAATATCCTCAAAGGTCCCGGTTAACAAGGAAAAAATACTTCTTATTGTCAATGATAAACATTCAATACACAATATACATCAACGAGGGTATGTTGAGGCACCTGTCAGGATTCCGGCAATAAAAAACGATATTATACAGACAGGATTATTCCATGTCATTAAATCATTGAAATTTCCCGAAAAATATATCTTACAGGTACATAATAAGGAATATGTAAATTATTTTAAGAAAGTATGCAGCAATCTGCCGCCAGGCAAATCGGTTTATCCCTATGTCTTCCCGATAAGGAATAGTGCCCGTCCTCCGGTGGAATTATCTGTAAGGGCCGGTTATTATTGTATTGATACATTCACTCCTTTAAATATCAACGCTTATATGGCTGCCCGTGAGGGAGTTAACTGTGTACTTACTGCTGCACATCAGGTTCTGACAGAGGTTGAGGCAGCATACGTTCTCACAAGACCTCCGGGGCATCATGCTGAGAAAAATGTATTTGGCGGATTCTGCTATTTTAATAATAATGCGATAGCTGCGAATTATTTATCCCGCTATGGTAAAGTGGCAATTCTCGATATTGACTATCACCATGGCAACGGCCAGCAGCAGATTTTTTACACACGCAACGATGTTTTCACAGTGTCTATCCATGGACACCCTTCCTTTGCATATCCCTATTTTTCAGGATTTAGCGAGGAGAAAGGTGAAGGCGACGGATTTGGATTTAATGCCAATTATCCTCTTGATGAAATCACAAATGGAGAAGAATATCGCAAAACTCTTAAAAGGGCGCTTACAAGGATAAAACAGTATGATCCATCCTTTTTTATTGTCGCTCTGGGTTTTGATACTACAAAAAGAGATCCGACAGGAACATGGAGCCTGATCTATAAAGACCTGAAAATAAACGGGAAAATGATAGGAGAACTTAAACTTCCTACACTTATAGTACAGGAGGGAGGTTACCGGACACAAACCCTGGGACTAAATGCAAGATCATTCTTTGAAGGATTTGCTGAAGGACATAATTTGACTGGTTAGTATTATTTTCATTCCTCTTGGGTCTCTACTTCAATCTTACTCAATAAAGAAATATTCTGAATATCCGTGTAATCATACTGAAACAGACCATCATCGCCTATCATAACAAGGACATTATTTACAGGGATTACATCATAAGCATCTATGGCAGGATAAGCAGTAATAAGTGTGTAGGCAAGCCTTTCAGGATCTGATGCATCGTAAATTTTCAAACCGGCGGTTCCATCACATATAAATAACAGGTCACCATCTTTTCCCAGACCATGAGGATTGCTCATGGAATAGGAGCACACAAATACAGGATGCGTCAGATCAGATATATTGACAATATCAAGACGATTGACCGTATTACCACAGTCATTTCCTGATCTCAGGGTTGCATATGCTAAAGTATCATCAACAACTACCGGGTCACAGCTGCGTATATGCGAAAAGCTGGATTTCCATACCAGCTGCTGAGGATTGGTAATATCATAAATAATCATCCCTGAAGTTGTACCAAGGAACATATTATTTTCAGTGAGGAACATGGTTTCAGTATTCCATCCTGCATAAACATCGAATAATTTACCCGGTGCCGTCTTTGTACTTATATCATACAAACTGATATTCCCGTTAGCCATTAAATAGAGAGTATTCTCCTTTATTCCGAAACGTGCCATTGACCCTCCAATACCAATTCCATTGCTGCTTAAACCTGTTTGAGTATCAGAGCCCGAACTGGAAGCCATTGAAAAAAAAGGCACAGCCCCATATAATTTATTGATCTCATAGTATGGGTATACAACCGGAGGCTCTTTATAGACTCTTTCCCGGATGGTTTTAACTTCCCATCCGATAACCAGTCCTTCATCCTGATCAACATTGGTTACCGGATATTCATTGTCAACAGGCGGAAGTGTATAAGGCAGTATATTTTTCAGCCTGCCGGCTTCATGTATATTGTCAATATCGGCCAGATCGATAACCACAAGGTCAACATAACTATCTGCATACAGATAATTTCCGGATATAACCATATCAATCACACCCGGCATATTGATATAGGTTATTTGTCGTGGTGAAGAAGGATCAGAATTATTAAAGACATGAATACCTTTCAGTTCCTCAATGATAAAGATGTAATCATCCTTGAAATATATCTTCCCCGGATTTTGAAGCGGCACATCTTCTTTTAATTCAACAGCATTCCTTAATTCGTCGTAAGTAAGATATAAAGGAGCATTTCCGGTGTATTCCTTATAGGTAGTATCTTCACACGAAAAAAGAAAAACAAAAGATACTGTGACCACTAATATTGGAATGATTTTTGCTTTCATCAGGTTTAGGTTTAGTCTTTAACAGTAAAATATCAAAAATCATGCTAAACTTATAAACCTTAAACCTTTCTTCATGAAAAAACAGCTATTTTTCTTTATTTTGCTAATAATCTTCGGATTACAGCTCAACGGGCAAAAAACAAACGATGTGCTATATCTTAAAAACGGAAGCAAAATATATGGTAAGCTTATTGAAGCCGATTCCAGTCAGTTCAAATTCCAGACCTCTGATGGCAGTGTAATGATCTATACTCCCTCTGAAGTAGAAAAATTTACTAAAGAGACTCCCTTATTTGAGGGACGAAAGAGTAATGCAGTCATAATATCACTGGAGACAGGCGTACTTATCGGTCCCCAGAATGCAATATATTCAGCACCTTTTAGTTTTGATTGCCAGTTCGGTTATATATTCAGTACCGGAACCTCTTTAAGTCTGAGCTCAGGAGTTTTGTTTGTCGGACGCCCCTTTACACCGTTATTAGTAGAATTCAGACAGTTAATCAATAACAGAAAAGTAAGTCCATATATTTTTACAAGGGGTGGTGCGATTATTCCACTGGGGAGTGATTATACCGGGGAAAATGAAACTTACTATTATGATTCAAACTACAATATACCTATGAATTACAAAGGAGGAGGCTCATTTTCAATAGGAACCGGTATTTCGTGGGCTTATGATGATTATTATGAACTGAATTTGAGTTTTGCATACCGCTATGCTCATTACAGTTACCGGGAAAGGGATTATCAATATGGTTATGTGACATACAAAGAAAATCTTAACAGGCTGGAAATGAAGCTTGGGTTCAGATTCTGAAATAGTTATTTCTTAATTTGTTCACTTATCCATTCAAACCATTTATTCATCCCATTACCCTTTGTGCACGACACATCGAACTTAATTATTCCTCCATTGATCCTCCTTAAATCATTCGTAAAACTCTGATAATTGAAATTCGAATATGGTATAAGATCAATCTTATTAAGTATTATTGCTTTTGCCTCCCTGAACAGGAGCGGATATTTCGCCGGCTTATCATCACCTTCGGCAGTACTTACCAGGGCAAGTTTAAAAGCCTCACCCAGGTCGAACGATGAAGGACATATAAGGTTCCCCACATTTTCGATAAATATGACATCAAGATTATCAAGATCAAATGATTCGAGGGCTTTTGATATACTGTGCGAGTCGAGATGACAACCTCCTTCCGTATTAATAACGATAATAGGGATTTCGTATTTCTGGAGTCGTCGTGCATCCCTGTCAGTGGTAATATCACCTTCTATGATCCCGATTTTATAATTTGAAACCAAAGCTTCGCAAGTTTTCTCCAAAAGGGTTGTTTTACCTGACCCCGGGGAACTAATTATATTCACCATTAATACTTTTTTGGACTCAAGCAGATCCCTTACCTCATCAGCTTTGTTCTGATTCCTGTTAAGGATGTTCTTCATGATTTTAATTTCCATAGCTATTCTCCTTCAATACTATTAACAAACAATTCTTTTCCCTGAATGAATTCCAGTTCTGTTGAACCACAGACATTACATCTGAACTCATTATCCGAAACCTGAACCTCACTATTACATTTAACACATTTCATCTTTATAGGTAGTACTTCTATCTCTATTTCAGCATTTTCAGCTATTGAATCCCTAACGGTTTCACTGAAAGCAAATCTGAAAATATCCGGTACTATCTGTACCATTTGCCCGAAAATAACATTCACTTTTGTTACCCTGGTCAGTTTTCCCTTTTTTGCTGCTTCCAGGACTATTGCAGACAGGTCTGCTGCTATTTTTAATTCATGCATAATTATTTCCTTAACAGATCCTCGGAAGCTGTACACCTGAAGGCATGTCAATTATTCTCCTGCCGCCCGATACTGTATTCATAATAACTTTTTTTACTCGTTCATCTGTCACCTCACCTATAATTGCAGAATTCTTCCCAAGAGGATCCTTCTTTAAAAGATCAAGTATTTTAGTCTCCTTGCCCTGTTCACCTGCTATCAATATCTTTCCTTCATTTGCCAGGAACAGCGGATCAAATCCAAGTATCTCGCAAACACCTTTAACAGGTTCATCTACAGGAATATAAGATTCATCAATATAAATCCCTTTCCCGGTCATTTCAGAAAGCTCGTTCAGTACTGTGCCAAGACCGCCACGCGTAAGATCACGCATAAAAAGTATACCCTTGCAGCTATCTGATATTTTGCCGATCATATGGTTCAACGAGGCACAATCTGAATATACAGGAGTTGAAAAGCTAAGATTATTGCGTGCCCCCAGGACAGCTATTGCATGGTTCCCAAGTGAACCGTTTATAATAAGCTTATCACCGGGCTTTATCCTTTTTCCTGTACTGATATATTCGAGATTATTATCCAGAATACCTGTCCCTGAGGTGGTAATAAACAAACCATCGCATTTTCCCTTACCAACCACTTTTGTATCTCCTGTTACTATTTTTACACCTGCGTTTAATGCTTCTTCAGCCATTGATTCCACTATTCGCTGAAGATCATTTAAAGGAAATCCTTCTTCAATTATAAATGAAGCAGCAATGTACAGAGGCTTAGCCCCGGATACAGACAAATCATTTACAGTACCGCAAACAGACAATTTTCCTATATTACCTCCCGGAAAAAACAGAGGATCGACAACATAGGAATCAGTAGTAAAAACAATATTACTACCCTTACTTTCAAGGATTGCTGAATCAGTTAAAGGTTCAGTCATCCCGAACTCCTTTAAAAACAGATTTTTAATAAGTTCATGAGTCTGTTTTCCTCCGCCCCCGTGATTCAATGAAATAGTCTCTGTCATAGGTTAACTCTGTATTTAAACCAGGTATTACAAGCTCCTTCAGGCGATACCATGCACGCTCCTATTGGATTTTCAGGAATACATAATTTAGCAAATAAAGGGCAATCTCCAGGTTCCTTGATTCCTCTGAGTATCTGTGGACAAATACAACGTTTATCTTCTTCATAGTTTTTTGTAGTGGGAGGAATAAAGTTTTCAGCATCAAAACTCTTATAATCGTTATTAAGAGTAAGTCCGCTTTCTTTTATTATCCCAAAACCTCTCCAGTAGGCATCACAATAACCAAAAACCTCATTCATATAAAGCTGTGCTGACCTGTTTCCACCATAGGTTACAGCTCTTTTATATTGTATTTCCACTTCCGGTTTTTTACTGTTAACCTGTTGTATTAACATTAACAGAGATTGCATGATATCAGCAGGTTCAAAACCTGTTACCACACAGCCTATATTATATTTTTCCGGTAGAAACTCAAAAATTAATGAACCGGTAACAGCAGCCACATGCCCCGGGCATATAAAACCGTTAATTGTGGTACCCTCCTTTACTATGGCTTCCATGGCAGGTGGCATTACTTTATGAGCACACAAGATGTAGAAATTCTCAATTTTCTCTTTTTCTGCCTGTTTTACTGTAACTGCTGTACCGGGAGCTGTTGTCTCAAATCCTATTGCCAGGAAGACAATCTTCTTATGAGGATTATGTCTGGCAATATCCAGGGCTTCCATACCTGAAAAAACTATCCTTACATCAGCACCCGCCTCACTCATTTTCTCAAGCGTAGCCTCCGATCCCGGGACCCTGATAAGATCACCGAATGTAGCTAAAATAACATCTCCCATCTGTGAACAGGCGATAGCCATGTCGATATAATCAGTACCTGTAACACAAACCGGGCAGCCGGGACCAGATATTAGTTTAATGTTGTCCGGTAGCAGGGCGGGAATACCAAAACGGTGTATTGCAGCAGTATGGCCTCCACATACTTCCATAAAGGCATAATCATTTTCGGCTGACTCCGCAATCAGGTCAGCCAGCTTAATTATCAAATCCCTGTCCCGGTATTCATCAATATATTTCATGCTCATTTATTCATGGCATCATCCATCTCACGAAGGATTCTGAGAGTCTCTTCTGCTTCCTGCCCGCTTATTTTCTGAATTGCAAAGCCTGCATGCAAAAGGATATAATCTCCGATCTCCGGATTCTCAATCATATGCAACCCGGCTTTAAAAATGGTTCCACCGATAGAAACATCAGCCATATCACCATCAATCGACACTATTTTTGCAGGAATACTTAAGCACATTATCTTATTGTTTTTGAAGCAATTACTAATTGACCTAATGAAACACCTCCATCATTGGCCGGGACAAGGTGATTGGTAAACACCTTAAATCCATTGTGATTTAAAAGATAACAAGATTTCTCCAGAAGATATTTATTCTGAAAGACTCCTCCCGAAAGTATAACCTTATTAAGAGATTTTTCTTTCTTTATCTGCATGGAAACATTGAGGATCACCCTTGCTATTGTATTATGAAATTTTGCAGAGATCATTGAAATGCTTTCATGGTTAAAATCCTTAATTATAGCTTGTATTGTCTCAGAAAAATTAATTGTTTTACCCGCAAGGTATGGGTAAAAGTCATCTGTTTTATCTTTTATAGCTGATTCAAGCCGCATAGGAGCCTCTGAATCAAATCTGGCATATGTACAAAGTCCTAGAAGTGCTGATACAGCATCAAACAGGCGTCCTGCCCCTGATGATAGCGGAGCATTAATGTTGTTTTCCAGGGCCTCTTTTACCAAAAGCAGTTTTTTCTTCTCGACCATTCTGAAAAGTGGTATTGAATCATAATCAAAATTATCCCCAAAATATTTATAAATATATGAAAATGCAATTCGCCATGGTTCCTCAACAGCTTTATCTCCTCCCGGTAAAGGGACATAATCAAAATGTGCATACCTGCTGTAATTCTTCATATCGGCAACCAGGAACTCACCTCCCCAGATGTTACCATCCACACCATATCCGGTTCCGTCGAGGCTCACACCGATTACCTTCTCATCAAGCTCCTGCTCGGCCATACAAGATGCAATATGAGCATGATGGTGCTGTACCCTGATAAGTGGTATTTTCAGATCCTTTTCAAGTTCTTCTGCATATCTGGTTGATAAATAATCCGGATGAAGATCACATGCAATACAGCCGGGCTTAAACCTGAACAGCTTTGAAAACCTGTCAACGGATTCAATGAGAAAATCGTAAGTTGGCTTGTTTTTCAGATCTCCGATGTACTGGCTCATCAAAGCCTGATTGGCTTTACCGATACAAAAGGTGTTTTTCTGTTCTGCTCCGACAGCAAATATCCCTTCCACATTTATCTGCAGATCCACCGGCCTCGGCACAAAACCTCTCGAACGTCTAATTAGTGAAGCTTTACCATTAATGAACCTTATTACTGAATCATCAGTTCTGTTTAATATCTCCCTGTTATAGCTTACAAGTGACCCGGCAATATTTAACAGTTTCTTTTCAGCTTCACTGTCAGTAATAATTATTGGTTCATCGGAAATATTTCCACTGGTGAGTATAACCGCATCAGTCTTTAATACTTTAAACAACAGATAATGTACAGGCATATATGGCAGCATTGCACCAATTGTTTCCAGGCCGTCATTAACAGCTGCTGCCATCACTCCTTTCTGTTTCAGTATGACTATTGGTCTGCGCCATGAAACAAGCTCTTTTTCTTCCTCATCATCAATATAACAGTATTTTTTTACTGAATCCAGGTCTCTGAACATCACCGCAAAGGGTTTTGCATCACGGTTCTTTTTGTTTCTCAACTCACTTACAGCATTGTTATTCAATGCATCGCACATCAGGTTGTAACCGCCAAGACTTTTTATGGCAACTGTCCTGCCGGTAGCTATCTGTTCTGATATCTCATTAATTATCTCGTTAATCCTGCTAAGATTTTTAATATGATCAGAATATTTATATAAAGGACCGCATGAATTACAGGCTATTGGCTGTGCATGGAAACGACGATCAAGAATATCCTGGTATTCCGATTTGCAATTAGGACACATCCTGAATTTTTTCATTGTTGTCATAGGACGATCGTATGGCAGCCTCTCAATTATCGTAAATCTGGGACCGCAATTGGTGCAGTTTATAAAGGGGTAATCAATCCTGGCAGGATCATTTTTCATATCTTCCAGGCATTCATCACATACAGCGATATCAGGACTCACTTCAGTAATCTGATTATCAATATCTTTACTTGATGTGATCTTAAAAGTGTCGTATCCATTTATCTTTACCTGGTTTATCTCAATTGATTTTATATGTGATGCCTGTGGAGCAAGCTGAAGAATATCATTGCTGAACATATCGACAGATTTAGGGTCGCCCTCCACGGTAATAGTGACCCCGTCAGATCGATTGTCAACCTCTCCGGAAAGTCCGTATTTTAACGCCATCCTGTAGATGAAAGGGCGGAATCCAACTCCCTGGACCAGACCTTTTATCAGTATTTCATATCCTTGTATAATAGCTCAAGGTTTTTTAATCCGTTTAATTTGAACTGTTTGTGAACATAGTAGATTACACTTTCAAGTTCATCGCCCATATTGATATTGTTAATTATAATATCAGTAGGCATCTTCAGTTGTACCGGGGCGAAGTTAATAATACCCTTTATCCCGCAGCGAATAAGCTCATCAGCAACCTCCTGGGCAGAGATCTCAGGTACAGCAACAATAGCTACATGTACACTGTATTTTGAAATTATCTCCTCAAGCATATCCATTTTATATACACGGATATCCGGTGCTTTTTGTTTTTGCTTTGAAGGATCAATATCAAATGCAGCAACTATCCTCATATTTGGCTGGATAAATTTGCTGTATTTTGTAAGGGCCAGACCGAGGTTTCCAATCCCAACAAGAATAAGATTGTGTTCCTTGTTACGATGAAAGATTTTCTCCATATTATCAAGGAGTTCGCTGATAAGATATCCACCCCTCTTTTTCCCCTTTATATTAAATTCAGAGAAGTCTCTTCTTACCTGGTCAGGTGACACACCGGCTTCATCAGCCAGTGTATATGAAAAGACCTTATCAACTCCTTTCATATTAAGTCTTTGCAGACAGGAATGATAAATTAAAATCCTTTTCAGGCTGTTTTTTCCTGTTTTTTTTGTGAATTGTTTCACATTATATCACATTAAAGTATTTTTTTCGCAAGATAGTTAATATTTATTTATAAAAATATATGTATCTAATCGGTTGATATAATGATCTTTATAAAAATACTGATTTTTATCATAAAATAAATACCTTTACTTGTTTTGATTTATTAAATCATAGATTATACTTTTATATGTGAATCTTCTCACAAAATGCAGTATAGAAGCATAAAAAAGGAAGAGTGGGATAAAGCTCTTGAAGAATTGCTGACCTCCCATATCATTCTTGCAAATATCAGGAATGACTTTGGTCAGGATTATGAATTAATCAAGACATCTGACATTGAAAGAATTTCATATAACAAACCCAAACCTGCAACATCTCTTAAAAATATTTTTCTGCCTGTAAAGGAAAATGTAACTGCTGAAAAAACCGAAAGCAAACCGCGTATAATTATAGGAGCACCAAATTGTGATGTTGAAGGCTTGTCAATTCTTGATGAGATTTACCTTGATAAAGACTTTCCGGATATTTTTTATAAGCAAAGGAGAGAGAATACCATCCTCATCTCGTCCGACTGTTTTGGAACAGAAGAACATTGCCATTGTCTTTCTTATGGTATAAAGCCATACTCATTACAGAAAAGTGATCTTGCTATCATTAATCTGAATGGGACTATATACTTCAGGGTTATTTCAGAAAAGGGAGGGAAACTTCTGGATAGCATACCGGAAGTTATTCCTTGTAATGACAAGGAGATTATCGCAAGAATCGAAAAAGAACAGCATTCGACTGAAGATCTTCTTTCAGAATCTAACAAAGGTTTGCCCGATTATCAGGCTACCGGTAAAATTGTTGCTGGCGCTAAAAAAGAAATATGGGAAAAATACTCTGTGCAATGTGTTTCCTGTGGTGCATGTGCAACCATTTGTCCTACCTGTACCTGTTTTCTTCTGATCGACAAACCGGGATTTGAAAAAGTAAAACAGCTTGATGCCTGTCAGTACCCGGGATTCGAAAGAGTAGCAGGAGGAGAGGATGCACTCAATGTACTATCTGAAAGGTTTCGTAACAGGTACATGTGCAAGTACGTCTGGAAACCCGAAAGATTCAGTTCTCTGGCATGTACAGGATGTGGCAGATGTATCGAAGCGTGTATTGGCAGGATAAATAAAAATGATCTTTTCATGGAACTAGCATGATATATTAGATGGGACACAATAATAATATATACAAGCCCTTAAGAGCTAAATTAACCGAAGTTATTGAAGAATCTCCGCTTATCAAGACATTTGTTCTTATCCCTGAAGAAAGATTCTCTTTCAATACAGGTCAATTCATAGAATTATCTGTTGACGGTATCGGAGAAGCTCCCTTTACACCATCCTCCTCCCCCATCATTACTGACAAACTGGAGGTAACAGTAATGAAAACCGGTTATGTTACTGAATATATGCATAATCTTAAGCCAGGGGCCTATATGGGAATTAGAGGACCCTACGGAAGGGGTTACCCGGTTGAAAAATTCTATGGAAAAGAGATATTAATTCTGGGTGGAGGCTGCGGACTGGCTCCAATACGCTCTTTATTATATGCCCTTGAACATATAAGTGATAAGCTCAAAAAAGTAACTCTTTGCTACGGATCGAAGACCCCGACTGACTGTATCTATAAACCTCTCTTTAACAGGCTGAATAATCTTGAAAAATTTGAAGCCTACCGCACCGTTGATAAAGCAGATGAAGAGTGGAACGAATCGGTTGGTGTTGCAACAAAATTACTTGACAATATTGAAGTAAATATCAATAACTCAGTAGCTGTAGTATGCGGCCCGCCAATAATGATGAAGTTCGGAACTATCAGAATACTTGAAATGGGCTATAAAGATGAACAGATATATCTGTCGATGGAAAAGAACATGTCATGTGGTCTTGGTAAATGCGGGCATTGCATGATGGGTGAGTTTTTCGTATGCAAAGACGGACCTGTATTTACTTACGATGAAATAAAAGAGCAACCTAATATCTGGGATTGAGATGACAAAAAAGATACTGATTGATATGATTAAGCTGAGGACTGCCATGACTGAGAATTCATCCATGGAGCTGCCTGAAGCCGTATTTTATCAGTCAGCCAACTCGAATGGTTTTAAGAGTATCCGTGAACTTGCAACATTCAGGTTTACATGCAGACGGTGTGAAGATGCTCCCTGCATATCAGTTTGTCCGGCAGAAGCTCTTGAAAAGGATGAGGATGGTGTTATTAACCGCCACACCAACCTTTGTATTTCGTGTAAATCGTGTGTTACTATCTGCCCTTTCGGTACCATAATGACCGATTTTTTCGAACACCACAGAAACAGGGACCTGTTTTATGATCTGACGGATGAAAATGAGTTAAATAAATTCATTGAAGCATGTCCTGAAGGAACAGTGATACTCACTGACGAGGATGAATCACCTGAAAATAATATTTACAAGCTTAATGACAGAGTACTTGTAAAAGAATATATGTATAAAACTGAAAAGACTTAATATGGCAGTTTACCTGTTTTATTTCTTTATCTTTCCGGGACTTCTTTTCGCGGCAGTTATCGGTGCTTTTCTTTCGTGGTTCGACAGGAAAATCACTGCCAGGGTACAATTCCGTAAAGGTCCTCCCCTGCTTCAACCTTTTTACGATTTTTTTAAGTTGTTACTTGTAAAGGAGACAATACTGCCAAAGCACGGATCTCCGCTCATGTTCCTGATTGCACCTGTCTTCGCTGTATTTGGAGCAGTAATGTCCGGGGTTTTTATTCTTCTGCCACTTTTTAATATTTCTACAGGGTTCAGGGGTGATCTTCTTGTAATATTCTATCTGCTTACTATACCTTCATTTTCTTATATCATGGGTGCTCTGGCATCTGGCAATCCTCTTGCCGCTGTCGGGGGTTCAAGGGAGATGAAACTGATCCTCAGTTACGAACTTACCTTCCTCCTGTTTATAGCCGGGATTATCATGAAAGCCGGCCAACACTTTGACTTATATTCTATTATAAATGCACAGCAGGCTGGATCCCCATTTATCGGAAGCATTTCAGGAGTACTGTTGTTTATAGTAGGAATATTCTGCATCCAGGCAAAGCTTGCACTTGTACCATTCGATATGCCTGAAGCTGAGGCTGAAATTACCGAAGGTATATTTATTGAGTATTCAGGATCAGCCTATGCATTGATCAAGCTGGCAAAGTATATAATGTTTTTTATATTGCCTGCCTTTCTTATTGCATTATTAATGAATGGATTCAGACTTGAAGGAATAAATATACTCTGGGCAGTACTCAAAGTCCTCCTGGTTGTACTTATTCTTACTTTGATAAGAAATACAAATCCTAGAATAAAGATAAAACAGGCTATCAGCTTCTTCATGATATGGATGAACCTGATTGCTGTTATTGCATTGATATTGATTGCGTTTGGCTTATAAGAGTGTGTAATAAACACGAGATATGAGTTTTATTAAATATATAGATTAAAAGAATTTAATTATAAATGAGTGATATATAGGAAATCCTATTACACACTCTAAATATATTTATTGTGGGTTTTAAGAATTATTGCTTCAAAAAGTCTTTATGGGTCTTCCACTTCGGTGGTGCATCCTGCAATAACTGTGACATTGAAATACTTGACTGTCTTACACCAAGACACGATCTGGAACGGTTCGGTATACTCCTTGTCGGAAGTATTCGTCATGCTGATGTGCTGCTTGTAAACGGATCGATAAATAAAAGAGACAAAGAGAGACTTCTGGAGATATATCACCAGGCACCAAAACCCGTACTTGTTGTTGCAGTAGGAGCCTGCGGATGTACAGGCGGGATCTTTGCAGAGGGAAATACTTTTGCAGGCCCGGTTGATAAGATAATCCCTGTTGATGCATATATCCCCGGATGTCCTCCAAAACCTGAAGCAATAATTGCAGGGATTGTGAAGCTGGTGAATAAATCATAGGTACTGGGTACTGGGTACTGGGTACTGGGTACTGGGTACTGGGTACTGGGTACTGGAAAATGAAGTTCCCCTCCTGGGAGGGGTCAGGGGTGGGTTAAAAAGTAATGCTGGAAAATTAGAGTTTCAAGTTGCAATTAAGATAAATGGAAACAAACCTGGTAATAAAGAATTTTAAGGAGAACTTTGATTCTGTAATAGTAGAGGTTGTCAAAAAAAGCGAAACACGTGCTACTATAACCATAAATCCGGATGCTATCCTGAAGGTTGCAGAATACCTTTATAAGGAAGCCGGGTTCCGATTCATAATTGCTTCAGCACTACATACAAAAAGAGGATTTGAAATACATTATCATTTTAGTTTTGATACTACCGGGCTTGTCCTGAATATCCATGTAATTCTTGATAAGGAAAATCCACAGATCGAATCGTTGTCAAATATGTTCAATGCCTCCAACTGGATAGAGAGGGAAATGCACGAAATACTCGGTATTAATTTTATCAATCATCCCAACCAGGAGAAGCTGATATCTGAAGGTAACTGGGCAGAAGGTGTATATCCATACAGAAAAGAATTTAAATAATAACCTGACCATATAATGAGCAAAAAGACTCTCATACCGATAGGACCCTATCACCCGCTGCAGGAGGAACCTGAGTTATTCAAGTTATATTGCGATGGAGAGATTGTACGGGATATTAAATGGGAAACAGGTTATAATCACAGGGGTATTGAAAAACTGAGTGAGTCAAAGACCTATGAACAGGTATTTTTTCTTGTAGAAAGAATTTGTGGTATTTGCTCAACTTCTCATCCTTTTGCTTTTGCGAATGCAGTTGAGGAAATAGTAGGTAAAGAAATTACTGACAGGACTAAATACATAAGGTCTATTATCGGGGAACTGGAACGAATTCACAGCCACCTTTTATGGGTTGGACTTGCCGGACACTTCCTGGGATACAACACCGTTTTTATGTGGGCATGGAAATACCGGGAACCCGTTCTTGATCTTTTTGAAATGATAACGGGCAACAGGAATAGTTATGCAATGTTCAAAGTCGGAGGAGTTCGCCGTGATATTGAAAACAACAAGATACCCGTGATCAGGAAGGCTATGGCAGAGATGAAGAAAAAAACCGATCTTCTTACCGGAGCTGTTATGGATGATCCTGTTATTCATGCACGTACAAAAGGTGTCGGTATTCTTACAAAACAGGATATTATAGATTATGCAGCTGTAGGGCCAACGGCAAGAGCTTCGGGATTAGCCATGGATGTACGAAAAGATGACCCCTATGCAGCTTACCCCCTTGTGAACTGGAAAGTGATAACCGCTGAAGCGGGTGATGTATTTGCAAAAGCAGAGGTAAGGCTGCTGGAGATGTACGAATCGGTGTCAATAATAGAACAATGTCTTGATGGACTTGAGAAAACAAAAGAGGGTGAAATAAATATAGTCGTGAAAGAGATCCCCGAAGGTATAGGAACCGGACGTGCAGAAGCTCCGAGAGGTGAAGTATTTCATTTTGTAGTATCTGATGGTTCGAGTTCACCTGTCAGGCATAAGATAAGGGCACCTAGTTATGTCAATATAGCCACATTCAAAAAAGCATGTATCGGACAGACAATTTCTGATGCTACGATATCACTGGCTGCAGTCGATCCCTGCTACTGCTGCACAGAACGTATGGCTGTTGCCTATGACAATAAAACCGGTAATAAAATATTTAATGCAACCGACCTCATTAAATTATCATCAGATAGAACATCAGACCTTAAGAAAAAACTTATCCGTCAGAAATGAATGAGTTTATATCCATAATATCACAACCTACTGTTTGCGGTTTTCTGCAATTTCTGATCCTGCTACCTCTTGCCGCAGGTATTCTTCTTTTCCTGGTACCTGACAAATACTTATCAGTAAAAGGAGTTTTTGCCCTTATAATCAGTCTGGTAACCGGATACATGACTATTTCTTTATTCAGCTCTTCTGTCCAGATGGTTGTACTTGACGGAACCATTGGAAGATCTTGTACAACCCTGTTCGGATCAAACCTTTTACAGGGTGCTGAAAAATATTTTACATTCACAATTGATAATCTCAGCAAGCTTATAGTACTGTTTATCAGTATTTTTGCAATTCTGTTATTACTATACTCCCTGGTATACATAAAACCTGACAAGGTAAAGAATTACTACACCTGGTTTCTTATTACTATAGGATCTTCTTACGGTGCAGTACTTGCTGACAATCTTATTTTATTCCTGACTTTCTGGGGAATACTTGGTATAACCCTGTATAAGCTGATCCCGGGACGGAATGAAGAGAGTTCCGCAACTGCCAAAAAAACACTTATTCTTATAGGGGCATCCGACTCGATAATGATTATTGGTATTGCATTGCTTTGGAGACTTACCGGAAGCTTGAGTATCGATGCCATTAATCTGCCTACTACCAATATACTTACAGTAACAGCATTCCTTGCACTACTGGTAGGCAGTTTCACTAAAGCAGGAGCTTTTCCTTTTCATTCATGGGTCCCCGATTATGCTAAAGATGCTCCTGCAGCATCGTCAGCCCTGCTTCCTGCATCACTTGATAAATTGCTGGGTATTTATTTCCTGGCAAGAATGACCACAAATATTTTTGTCCTCAGTGAAGGCATGAAACTACTGCTGTTATCAGTAGGTGTAATAACTATCATCACCGCCGTAATGATGGCACTTATCCAGCATAATTATAAACGTTTACTTGGATTTCATGCTGTTTCACAGGTTGGCTATATGATTGTAGGATTCGGTCTTGGATCTCTTATCGGGATTGCAGCCGGTCTCTTCCACATGATAAACCATGCTCTTTACAAAAGCGGCCTTTTACTCTCTGCCGGTTGTGTTGAATACAGTACCGGTAAAGAAAACATTGATGACCTGGGTGGACTGTCAAAAGCTATGCCTGTAACTTTCATAGCTTCCCTTATTTTTGCTATGTCGATTTCTGGCGTACCTCCTCTTAACGGATTTGCTTCAAAATGGATGATATACCAGGGAATAATTGATTTTGGCTCAGGTACCGGCATTGCAAGCAAATTATGGGTATTATGGCTTGGCCTTGCAGTACTTGGATCAGCTCTGACCCTGGCAAGCTTTATAAAATTTATTGGAGGAATATTCCTGGGTCGAAGAAAACCTGCTCTCGAAAAAGTAAAGGAGGTGCCTTTTTTAATGTGGCTACCCCTGGCTCTTCTTGCACTATTTTGTGTTGGTTTCGGCGTATTTGCCACCAATTATGTGGTACCGAAACTATTTATGCCGGTAACAGGAGAATTCCAATTTCCGGGATTCTGGAATTCATCGCTGGTCTCACTGCTTGTAATAATTTCAATTGTCATTGGAATAATACTTTATCTCGCTCTGAATCTTAAGAACTTCAGAAGAGAAGACAGCTTTATTGGTGGAGAAAAGTTTCAGGAGCAGACAAGCTATGCCACACCGGAATTCTATAAGACCATTCTGGAATTCAGGTTCTTTTCATGGGTCTATAAAAAAGCTGAAGAGAAGTGGTTTGACATTTATGATCTTTCCAAAAGATTTGTTCTGTGGGTGAGTCATCTTTTCAGTGAGGCTCACACCGGAGTTTTACCAGGCTATATTATCTGGGCCTTAGCCGGATTGATAATTATGTTGCTCATTATGATATAAATAACCTGATCTAAATGGAAATTACCATATCCATAATAACAGGCCTGATGATCCTTGGAGCATTATATGCAATACATGCTAAAGATCTTCTTTCAGCAGTTATTGCATGTGGTATTGTAGGCTACGGACTTGTAATCTGTTTTCTTCTGCTTAAGGCTCCTGACCTGGCAATTGTTCAGATTGTTGTTGAAACAATCTCCCTGATAATAATGGTGGCTGTTGTCCTTGACAGCTCAAGGGAAGAATTATTTACGAAACCCGATGCACAGGGATATGTATCATCTGTCACAGCTATATTGCTGGTTGTAGTGCTCTTTTACTTCTTCAGGATCTCATTGGAGACGCTTGATACTTTCGGGCATGGAACTCTCAGGATGGCTTCACATTATATCGAAGGAGCCACAGCAAAAACAGGAAGTGCTAACCTGGTTACGGGTGTAATATTTGACTTCAGAGGCTATGATACACTTGGCGAAGCAACAGTGCTGATAACAGCAGTGCTTGGAGTAATTACAATACTTAGAATTAAAGGCAAAAAATAATAAGTTCCCCTCCCTGGAGGGGTTAGGGGTGGGTAAATATATAAACATTTTTATGAAAGGAATGACACTCATAGTAAAGAAAACAACACAGCTCATGGCTGGTCTGATTTTTCTTTATGGTATATATGTAATAATACATGGTCACCTTACACCCGGAGGCGGTTTTGCCGGGGGTGTTTTAATAGCCGGGGCGTTCATCCTTCTGATACTTGCCAACGGCAGTGACTTCATGAAGCTGACAAAAGAAGAGATGGGATCAACGATCTATGAGAACTTTGCTGTTCTGGTAGCGATCTTCCTGGCTGTTTCCGGTATGCTCTTCGGGGCAAAGGTGTTTTTTCTTAACTGGCTCCCTAAAGGTACCCTGGGTGAACTTGTAAGCGCAGGAATGATACCTCTTTATAATATATTTATAGGTATTGAGGTAGCTGCTTCCATACTGTCAATCTTTTTAGCACTGGTAATATTTAAAGAAGAAATATCGGAATGATAACTTACTTATTGTGTTTTATATTATTTCTCATTGGACTTTACGGAGTTATAACAAGAAGGAACCTGGTAAAGATTGCCATATCACTGTCAATTATGGAGTTCAGCATCTTCCTGTTTTTTGTCCTTATTGGCTATATAGAAGGTGGAGTGGCTCCTATTGTTGATCCGGCTGATCCGGTAAAAACTTATGTGGACCCCCTGCCTCAGGCAATGGTCCTGACAGCAATAGTTATAGGTCTGGCTACTACAGCAATGCTCATGGCAGTGATAATCAGGATATACAGAAAATACGGGACCTTTGATATAAGAGAGATAAAAAATTTAAGAGGATAAATCATGAATCCGCTGATACCATTATTTGTTGTCGCACCACTTGCAGGAGCATTCCTGATAATGATCCTGGGAAGTTATATAAAACATTTGAACAAGTATCTCGCTTCTCTCGTTCTTCTGTTTCTTGTTGTGATCAGTTTCTATTTCCTTTTTACAACCGGTAATAAAATATCTGTTTACAAAGTGGGCGGATGGGAAGCCATAAACAACATACCTATAGGTATTTATATGGTTCTCGACGGATTTTCTGTAATTGTCCTTTGTATTATAAACCTGATTGGTTTTCTGTCAGTATTTTATTCGATATCCTATATAAGCAGGTACACAGCAGAAAATAATTTCTATTCACTCTTCTGCCTGATGATTGCCGGAATGAACGGAGTGGTTCTCAGCGGTGATATGTT
>CAZDOM010000018.1:0-38788 GCA_964507015.1 uncultured Rikenellaceae bacterium
ACAAACTGCCGAAGGCAGTGGCCTTTTTGTGTTTGATCATCCCCTCACCAGGATCACGAGGAACGAAGCCCGCCTTCGTCGGAGACTATGGCGGGCGAGGTGACGAGTAATCCTACTAATTTCGGATTTCGGATCGGTGATTTCGGATTTTCGATTTCCCGGTTTACAATCCGCAATCCAAAATCCGCAATCCGCAATTATAAAAACGCTCCGCGGTTTAATTATTGTTTTCAGGAGCAGGTGAAAAGTAATAAAAAAATCACCCTATGTTTCAACCAAATTGCCGATATTTGAAATTAAATAATAATTAAAAACATAAATACAAAAATGATGAAAAAACTATTATCTATTTCGCTTTTAATCGTTATGATTAGTACAGTTGCTTTTACCTTCACTGAAAATTCAGAGACAAAAACAAAAAGTCCGGCAGCGAAGAAAAAGGTATTCCTAAAGTATAGTTATCCTCAGAATAAAACAGTTAAGTATCTGAATAAGACTAATATGAAGCAAGTAATGGAGATACAGGGCATGGTGATGGAGGCAAGTATTGTATCAATTGCAGGTTGTTCAATAAAATCGACAGGCATAGAGGCTGGAAATTTAAAGCTCACTGTTATGATTGATACGATGGCACAGACCATAGAATCACCTAATGGATATTCAGGCGGAGCAATTACTGATGCAATAGGAAAATCTTTTAATATGATTTTATCTTCTTCAGGGAAAGAACTGGATCTTACAAATGCAAATGAATTGGTATTCGATATACCTGGTTCAGGTAAGAGTAATGCAACACAGACTTTTGCCGATTTTTTCCCTAATATGCCGGTAAAAAAAGTTAAACCGGGTTATAAGTGGACTTCAACCGATTCAGTAAATGCAGTTGCACCGTCAATGACCACAATATCATTCACAGAAGCTGAAAATACATTTGAGGGTATTGAGACTATTGATGGTATTGATTGTGCAAAGATCACTTCAATACTATCGGGCACTCATTCAATTAAAACCGAAACCCAGGGGATGGATGTAAAAACCAATGGAAAATTCACAGGGACAAGCGTTGTTTACTTTGCCGTCAGCGAGGGTTATTTTGTTAAGCAGACAAGTGAGTCGAAACTTGAAGGGACACTTGACCTGACCTACCCTCAGGAAATGTCAATGCCACTGACCATGGAAATAAGTTCTGTCAATGAGGTTGTAAAATAAATACTGGTATAGGCTGAACATTGTTAATATTCATCTGTTTATGTTTCATGGACCATAAATTTTTGAACATGAATAAATATATTATTATGTCAGTAGTTAGTATTTTTTCTGCAGCAGCCTTTTCACAGGGGGAAGGATCAGGATTTTACAGCTTTAAAGTAAAAACTCTGGAAGGCAATGATTTTGATTTTGCCTCTCTTAAGGGAAAAAAGGTGATGATAGTGAATACAGCCTCGAAATGCGGATTCACTCCCCAGTACGAGGATCTTGAAGCACTGTACAGGCAATATAAACAGGAACTGGTTATTATTGGATTTCCTGCAAATAACTTCCTGAACCAGGAACCCGGATCAGCATTCGAAATACGCCAGTTCTGCACAATTAATTATGATGTTACCTTTCCTCTTATGGAGAAAATCTCGGTAAAGGGAAAAGATATTCATCCTGTTTATCAATGGCTTACATCGAAAGATAAAAATGGTGTAATGGATTCAGCGGTAAAATGGAATTTCCAGAAGTACCTTATTGATGAGAATGGAAAACTTGTTGATGTTATCTATTCGAAGGAAAAACCCGGATCAGAAGAGGTAATAGCGTGGCTGGTGAAATAGCCAAATACCTCCCCCCTTGAGGGGGTAGTGGGGGTGTAGTAAAATATACAAACATACCCCGGCCCTCCGCTATCGCGGAGCAGGCTCTCCCGAGAGGAGAGCTAATTAGTTAACGATTGTACGATAAACTAAACCACGTATGGAATAAACATCTTCGTTTCTTTCATATATTCAACATACTGATCACCAAACCTTTTGATCATCTCCTTTTCTTCAATTCCGGCAGTGAAAATAAGAGCTATAATGTTAATTGCTCCGGTAACAATCTGAAAGTTATCAGGATCCTTGAACATTATACCGGTTCCAAGCAGCATAAGTGAACAATATAGAGGATGCCGGATATAATGATATATCCCAGTCTTAATCAGTACAGTGGTATTCTCCATGGCATCTACAGATTTACCTTTTCTTTTAAAAAGCAGAAATCCTGCAACTACAGGGTATATTGATATTAAAAGGAATACCCATGATATAATCTGGTTCCATGAAAAAAGATCATGGAACCATACCTTCCAGTTCATGAGAAAGAGTACAAAAATACTTTCAAAAGAAAAGAACCTTGCTATGCCATGATACCTTTTATCTTTTAAAGAAATAAACCACGAAATAATTAACAGGATGATGGTACCTGTAGCAAGAACAAAGTAATTCATTTATATTCAGCTTGATTTCTCTTTAATTTTTTTGATATAATTATAAACTTCGACCTGTGATCGTATTGTTTTTTTGCCTGGCTTGACAAATTTATTTGAAAGGGATGCGTCCAGTTTCCGGGCTTTAACATTGTCACTCCATTGGATTTCAAAGATGTTTTTAAGCTCATTCTTAATGTTCTTGTCAAACACAGGGCAGGTAACTTCAATTCGGTGATCAATATTTCTGGTCATAAGATCGGCTGATGAAATGTAAACATCATCCTTACCTCCATTTCTGAAAATCATGAATCTGCTGTGTTCAAGAAATTGGTCAACGATACCTATTGCCTTAATATTCTCACTGATATTTTTCAGTCCCGGAACCAGTGAGTTCATTCCCCTGATTATGATTTTAATGTTGACTCCGGCAGAACTTGCTTCATAGAGGTTATTAATTACATCAGAATCCGTTATATTATTGATTTTGAGATATATATAAGCTTTCTTGCCATCTTTTGCATTCTTTATTTCATTCTCAATCAGAAGGTTTATCTTATTCCTGAGTGAAAAGGGGGAGAGAATAAGATGGTAGTAATTTTCCTTTTTATAATTTACATTAAGGAAGTTAAATACTTTCTGTACATCATTGGTAATTTTTACATCGGTTGTCAGCAGAAGATGATCGGTGTATAACCTTGCAGTATCCTCGTTGAAATTACCTGTTCCAACAGCTGCAAACCTCTGGGTGGTATTGTTTTTAACCCTTGTAACCAGCAGTAATTTGGAATGAACCTTTAGTCCGGGTACCCCATAGATAACTTTTACACCCTCTTCCATAAGCTTGTTTCCCCAAAGTATATTTGCCTCTTCATCAAACCTTGCCTGCAGTTCGACCACTGTCGTAACACTCTTTCCATTTCTTGCAGCATTCAGAAGTGCATTTATTACACTTGAGTTACGTGCAAGTCTGTAGAGTGTGATCTGTATGGAAGTAACGTTGGGGTCGATAGAGGCTTCTCTGAGCAGATCAATCAAATGATCAAATGGATGATATGGAAAGAAGAGCATAATTTCTTTCTTCTTAACTGCCGACAAGATGCTTTTACCTGCAGGTATATCAGGGTGGGGAATAGGGATAAGGGCATCATAATAGAATTTCTTTTTCCCCAGTTTGGGAAACCTCATGAAATCCTTGAAGTTATGATATCTGTTGGCCGGGATTACAACATCCTCAGGACCGAAGTTCATCTTCTTTTTAAGGATCTTAAGAAGATCGTCGGGCATATTGCGGTCATAAATAAATCTGACAGTTGTACCCCGTTTTCGTTGAGTAAGACTTCTTGAGAGCTTTTCTATATAACTTTCGGAGATATCGTCAGCTATTTCGAGCTCTGCATCTTTGGTTATTTTAATTGTATATGCAGAAAACTCATCAAAATCGAATATAAAGAAGATATCCTTAAGGCCATATCTTATTATATCATCAAGGAAGATTATGTATTTATCATCACCGACCTCAGGAAGAACAATAAAACGTGGCAGTACAATTGTTGGTATTTCCAGGAGGGCGTATCTTTTTTTATCATTTTTCTTATTACTTAAAATTATAGCAAGGAAGATAGCATCGTCTGTAAGATTCGGAAGATCGGTTTTATTATCAATCAGAAATGGCATTAACCTGGACCTTAACTCATTAATGAAATATTCCCTGACAAATCCTGCCTGTGCCTCGTTTAATTGTTTTTCATTAATAATATGTATTTTATGTTTATCCAGTTCCTGTATTATTGAGGAATATATTTTTTCAAATTTCGAGTTTTGTTTAATTACTATTTCGTGTATTTTCTTCAGGGTGGTTTTAGGATCATAACCAAGGATATCCATCGATTTAGGTCCGAACTGTGAAAGTCTTTTCAGAGTGGCAACTCTTACCCTGAAGAATTCATCGAGATTATTTGAGTAGATACCGAGGAATTTTAAACGTTCTGCAAGAGGTACTTCTTTATTTTCCGCCTCCTGCAAAACCCTTTCATTGAATGATAACCAGCTGATTTCTTTAGGTATATATGATTTACTCATGACTGTTTTACAGGTTTGAGAAAATATTCTATTTTACCGGTGTCTGGTTTAATTTCTGACCATTTTGTTGTCTTAAATGAGACACAAGCAATACTCGTTTTAGTAAGGAACTCACAGCCTTTCCTCGATAAACGGTCCGGGATTTCAGTGAATGAAGGATTATGCCCGAAAAGAGTTATAGTATTAATCTTGTCATCGAAGTTTTTGAGCATATCCAGTAATGACTTAACACTCAGATTAGAATAAATATTACTGTCAATCATTATTTTTTCATATTTTATTCCGAATTCTGAAGCAAAAATATAAGCTGTTTCAATGGCTCTGAAAGCAGGACTTGTTATAAACAGACCAGGATCAGATTCATTTTCCCTGAAATGCCTGGCCATTAGCTTTGAGATATTTTTACCTTTTGTTGTAAGCGATCTCTCGAAATCAGTTATTCCAGAAGGTTGATCTTCTGCTCTGGCATGTCGAACGAATATTAACTTTTTCATGCATGGAGGTTAAAGTGATTGAATAACATGGTGTAATTATACTCCAAAATTAGTTCCTATTTTTTGAGCCTGGATTACCAGCGGGTCATCAGGTTTTATAAGTTTAAGCTTTCCTGAAACATCTGCCAGTGGCACGGCAACAATCTGGTTGTTTTTCATTGCAACCATTTTTCCGAAATCCCTTTCTGCAATCATATCGGCAGCAGCAGTTCCATATCGTGTTGCCAGGACCCTGTCCATTGCAGAGGGAGTACCTCCTCTCTGTACATACCCTAGTACAGTTTCCCTTGTCTCGAGTCCGGTAAGTTCGCTTATCCTGTTACTCAGGTATTGTGCTACAGATCTTTCCTTATTAGGGTTTTTTATCCCTTCAGCAACAACAACGATAGAATATGGTTTGTTCTCTTCTGCCCGGTGAAGCAGGTACTCAGCTATTTTTTCTTCTTTGTAGGGTATTTCAGGAATAAGTATAACATCTCCGCCTCCGGCAATTCCTGAATATAATGCAATCCATCCGGCATTATGCCCCATGACCTCGATAAGCATTATCCTTTTATGTGAATTGGCAGTTGAATGAAGCCGGTCGATAGCTTCGGTTGCAATATTTACTGCCGAATCAAATCCGAATGTAATATCAGTGCCCCATACATCGTTGTCAATCGTTTTCGGTAATCCAATTACATTAAGTCCCTCCTGCGATAAAAGGTAAGCAGTTTTAAGAGTACCGTTTCCCCCTATACAAACCAGGCAATCGAGTCCCAGTTGTTCATAATGTTCTTTTATCAGATCGGGTTTACGAATCTCATTTTTCTTTTTTCCTGCACTTTTAAAAGGTTTCTCCCTTGATGTTCCCAGTATTGTTCCTCCAACTGTAAGAATGCCGGAGAGATTTTGTTCAGTCAGCTCAATGTATTCCTTGTTTATCAGCCCGGTAAAGCCATCGCTTATACCAATAAGTTTCATACCATATTCTATAATAGCAGTTTTTCCTACTCCGCGAATAGCTGCATTAAGCCCCGGACAATCACCTCCAGCGGTGAGGATCCCTATCTTCATGCCGTTGGTCTTTTTCCCCATATAGGATAATTGGATTATGTTATAAGCAAATTTAACTTTTTCACAGGTATTTTAACGGATTTTGCCTGTATAATTTAAATTACTTAACTTTAGTCGACACTCTACAATAAATTTCGGAATCTCATGATTGAACCTGATTATGTGAAGCTTAAAGAGATCAAGCCAGTACTTGCCGTCTATATCAGGGAGGCCCGGTCATTACTTCGAAGGTCACCTGTTCCTGATGAAGAGGCTGTTCACGATATCAGGGTGCTCATGAAGAGATCCAGAGCCGTAATACGCCTTATCGATAACCAGGTTGATAAAAAGACATTTGAAAGGGAATATATTACTTTCAGGGAGGTTGGCCGACTGATGTGTTCCTGGCGTGAAGATTCTGTTCACAGGAAAACACTTAAATACCTTAAAAAGAAACGATCACCTTTGTTTGCCCAATTAAAGGATAATGAGAAAATCAACCTCCTTATGAAAAAACCCGAGCCTTTATCAGTGCCTGTGGAGGAAGGTGACAGTAATATGGAAAAAATTGAATCACTTCTCGAAAAATCGGGATACAGACTACGCTTTATAAATCTGGAAAAGCTCGATCCTAAACTTCTCCTGGAGCAGCTGGAGAGATCATTTAAGATTGTTATTGACAAATACCTGACTGCAAGGAATAACACTAAATCCGAAAACCTTCATATATTCAGAAAAAAATCCAAGGATTTTCTTTACCAGCTATATTTCTTCAGGTCACTGAATCCTGATTCAGTTAGAGCATTGGAGAAAAAACTCGATTCTCTTACGCAGAACCTTGGAAAGTATAACGATCTTGCCCAACTTGTTCAGACACTAGGATATAAATATTCCGGCAAAAATAATTCTCCTGCTCTTGATCAACTCATACTAACGATAAGAGAAGAACAGGATAAATATCTTTCCAAAGTATGGCCCATGGCATTTAATATCTTCAGTCCGGGAAACAATCTGATTAATTTGTTGGGATTCAGGATCTTAATAATTTAATGAACTTTTAACAAGGATGATTGTTTTTGTCCCCTTTATCTGCCTTTTAAAATCAGTACCGGAAAGAAGGAGCAATCATAAATCATTATCAGGTCAGAGCTCAAACCAGCTGGAATATCTACCTCTTTCAGTTTCATTAAATGTTTTATGATAAAACTCGTTAGTGTGTTTATTATAAGAGTAATCTTTACTCCAGGCTGAGGCATTTCGGGCAGTTTCTCTTATGGCATCAATGATGAATTGCAGTTCATCATTTGTCATGGTTGGATGCAGAGATAATCTTATCCATCCGGGCTTAAGAGAAAGATCACCGGCTTCAATTCTTTCAGTTATTTCATTTGAGAGTGAGAAACCGACATTTAGCAGGAAGTGGCCGTAGGTACCTGCACATGAGCATCCTCCTCTCACCTGTATTCCAAACCTGTCATTCAGTAATTTGGTAAAAAGGTTGTGGTGAATATTATCCACATAAAAGGAGAATATTCCGAGCCTGTCTGTTATATTTCCGGCCAGAATATGAAGTCCATCTATTTTTACCAGTTTATTGAATGTCATTTCAACTAGTTCTTTTTCCCTTTTATGGATCATTTCAGTATCCATCTGTTCCTTGAGAGTTACGGCCAGGGCTGCCTTAATACCCTGAAGGAATCCCGGTGTCCCTCCATCTTCTTTTACCTCAATATCACTTATATAGCTGTGTCCTCCCCATCTGTTTGTCCATTTTACAGTACCTCCTCCAGGAGTGTCAGGGATTTCATTGTTATATAGTTTCTTACTAAAAATAAGGACACCTGAACTTCCCGGACCTCCAAGAAACTTATGTGGAGAGAAAAAGATTGCATCAAGTTGTTCTGTTTTGTCAGACGGATGCATATCTATGTTTACATAGGGAGCTGATGCTGCAAAATCAATGAAACAGAAACCATTATGTTCATGCATAATCTTTGCAAGTTCATAATATGGTGGGAAATAACCTGTGACATTTGAACATGCTGAAAATGATCCTATCAGGAGAGGCCGCTCTTTGTATTTTACAATTTCCCTGCGCAGGACATCAGGATCAACCAAAAGATTGTCTTTTGGTTCCAGCATAACGACATCGGCAAGGGTCTCGAACCAGGATGTATGATTTGAATGATGTTCAGTGTGGGTTATAAATACAACAGGTTTATTCTTGTTGGGAATATCCTTGCATGAATTGAATTTATCGGTGGTGAGTGCACAATATTTAAGGGCATGTTCCGGGACCTTTATACCAATTATCCTCTGTAGCTTGGCAATAGCTGAAGTCATTCCGGTACCCGTGAATATCAATACATCATTATCATCAGCATTAACATGGCGTTTAACAATCCTCTGTGCAGTATGGTAAGCAAAGGTCATAGCGACACCGGTTGAAGATGACTCTGAATGAGTATTACCAATAAGAGGTCCTATTTCGTTAAGCAGCCGCTCCTCAATGGGTTTGTAAAATCTGCCGCTGGCAATCCAGTCGGCATATACCAGCTTTTTCCTGCCAAAAGGAGTCTCTATTTCCGCATCAATACCTACGATATTCCTGCGAAAGAGGTTGAAATAATTTTCAAGGTCCGTCATATAACGTTTTATAATCCCTGCTTGTGGTAAAAATAAGGATTATAAACGAAAATTATAGCGGTGTCAATATTAATATTTCTCAGGTGAATATTATCTGGGAACCTTCGCCTCCGGCATGCTCATAGAACTCTCCAACTGTAAGAATACCGCTTACATGTTCACTAAGGTCTTCTTTCTTGAATTTGAACATATCCATTGCAAGCTTGCATGCATATATTTTTCCGCCGCCTGCTGTAATAAGGTCAAGAAATTCACTTACAGGAGGGATATCTAGTTTTTCCATCTGATCCTTCATCATCCAGGAAGTAAAAGCCTCCATTCCCGGGATAACCCCTAAAAGGGTTGGCATTCTCATCCCTCCGGGAAGTCTTAATGCAGGATTTCCAACTACACCGGTATGCAACTTGTCCATTCTGCTCTTTATGATTGCATCAAGACCAAAGAATGTAAAGAAGATATTGGTTTCAATACCTTCCATTACTGCACCATTACCCATTACAAGAGTTGCATATACATCTTCAACGGCTCCTTTGGCGCAAATGATATTAACTTTTTTTATAGGATTATTTTGTTCCATCTTTCAATTTATATAATGTTATACACAACTGGCCGGTTTTGGTATTCCGGCTATCTTTGTTGCCTTTTTTAAAGGTGCTCCAGGAAACAACTGATAAAAAGTCTTGACATCTATAACACCTGAATGATTGATGCTCCTGATTGATAAAGCTTCACCACTGTTGTGCCTGTTGCGAAGGAATTCGATGATAGCAAAATGCTGATCGGTAAGGGTAATACCTTCTTCTTTAGCTATTTCCATAGCAATTTCTTTTGTCCACTGTGAAGAATTTGTGAAATAACCTTCTTCATTGACGTCTACAGTAATGCCTGCATAAGTTTTTTGTGCCATTTTGTTATAATTAATTGTTAATATGTTACTTATTGATATATTATTTTGATATATTCTTCAAAAATGCCATTATGAAACTGATACTTTTCCTGACTTCCGGTTTATTGAGTTGTCTCATCAGCTTCCATACTGAATATTCTTCAATATCTTTGGGATCAATATCCCTAAGTGCAACAACTGAAGCATTTATTTTGTTCAAAACATTTGGATCGCCAATGGCCATAAGTGTATCAACAACCTGAACCAGGTTATCTGACAGGTTTTTAATTTCTTCAATACTGTATCTGGAGAGGATAGTATCCATTGTCTTCCCAAGCTGGCCTGCTACTTCCATATATCCTTTTTGTTCAATATCATGGAATTTCTGAACTCCATCGAGGCCAATCTGTTTAATAATGGGAGAAAGGTCTTTCAGCAGATCGGTTATACTCTCAAGAGTTTCAAGGACCATACCAAGGCTGTTAATATTCCTTACAAGACGTAGTATGAGGCACTTCAGGGCTTCACTGTCAAGCTCAATACTGGCATGATCAAGTTCTGTCACCATATTCCTGAAAGCATCTTTGCCGACTACGGCAAGGTCATCCACAAGGTCGTTTACAGCCTCACGACTCTGTCGTTGAATGGCAATATCCTCCAGGATAAGGTCAAGCTTCCTGTTTATATCGTCGATCTGTTTCTGTACCGATTTTTCTGTCATATCTGTAGTTTTAATCGGTTCTTTTTCCTGCCATAGTCATATGTGTTTCAATTGGCATCTCTTTCCCTTTTAACAGTATATGCCAGTAGATCCACCGGAACAACAGTTTCCCGTAGTGGTTAACCCTGCTCTCCTTAAGTAAGCTGAACGGGCCTATTCCCGGGAAAGGAAAATAACCTGGCAGAGGTTCCGTATCGTAATTGAAATCTATAAGAGCACCCATCCCATGACCGGTCTCAATATAGCAGTTTGAATGTCCGTCGAATTTGCCTGTAAAAGGCCTGTCTTCTATATAGCACATCAGATTTTCTGTAAGTATATCTGCCTGGAAATGAACAACGGAGCCTGCTTTTGATGTTGGAAAGTTGCCCGCATCCCCGAGTACAAAAATATTCTCTTTTAACACTGACTGTAAAGTAAATTTATCAGCTTTTACAAATCCGAATTCATCACCAAGGCCACTTTTTGATATCACCGGATCTCCGTTGTGCAGGGGGATGGTTATTAGACAGTCAAAAGGAACCTCCCGTCCTCCGAAATCTTTTATCAGCTTGTTTTCATTATCAACCTCAGAAAGAAAGAAATCGGAGACCATTTCGATATTTTTTTCTTCTAGGAGTGTGCCCAGGAGCTTCGATGAACGGGGTTTGGTAAAGGCTCCTGACAGAGGAGTTACATAGCTTATTTTTACTTTATCCCTCATACCTCTTTCAGTAAAGAATGCATCAGCATAAAATGAAAATTCCAGTGGTGCCACAGGGCATTTAATGGGATTATCAGCAATATTAATAACAAGATTTCCGCCTTCCCATGTTTTAAAAAACCTGGCAAGGGCTTCAGCTCCCTCTATAGTATAAAAGTCGAAAATGTTTTTCTGCCAGAGTTCACCTTTCAGTCCTGGTGTCTCTTCCGGCTTGATTATGGTACCGGTTGCGATGATAAGGATATCATATCTGAGGACTTTACCATTATCCAGAATTACTTTATTGTTTTCATGATCAATAAGTTCTATCTTCTGGTAAACCGAATCAACTCCAATCGGAAGGAAATTTTGTTTTGGTTTTATTACATCGGTTTTTTTGTAATAACCAAATGGTATGAAAAGAAATCCAGGCTGATAATAATGAGTTTTAACCTTATCAACGACTGTTATATTCCATTCATCCCGCATTAGTTCTTTCCGCATCTTGTTGGCCATAATAGTACCACCGGTACCTGCACCTAAGATCAATAATTTTTTCATTTCTTATTTTTAATTCTTATTCGTTTCCGTGAAAATATTAACAAAGCAAATGTATTTAAAGTTCAGAATTGTAGACAAAATACTAAAAAACGTATTTATTCTTCTTTATCCAAACAGTATCCGAAAAAAAAAATATTAACTTCATACTCTCAAATAGGAAGAATAACAGAAAGTAATCCAAGATCAATCATATGAAAATAAAAATTTTGTCATTAGCTCCTTTACTGATTATTTCGCTTGCTCTGCATTCACAGATAATTAACAGGGAGCCTTTGAGCTCAAGGTTAACAGGTTATTTAATTGATGTAAAACTTGATACTGAGGCCAAGCAAATTACAGGTACATTGGAGGCTTACTGGGTCAATTTTACAGCGGAGGAGGTTCCTGATATACGGTTGCATATGTATATGAATGCCTTCAAGAGCAGAAATTCTACAGTGTACAGGGAATCAGGGAGATCCCCCGGATCAAGAAATATTGACAGGGGGTGGATTGATATCATTTCATTTTCTGATAACAGGGGCACTGACCTTTTGCCCTTTGCCCGGTATATCAGTCCTGACGATGCGAACCCAAATGACAGTACGGTTCTGCAGGTTATGCTTCCTGAAGCAGTACAACCAGGTGATACGGTTTTTATAAACATTGAATTCGAAACCAAATTGCCATCGAATATAAGAAGAACGGGCTATACTGATGACTTCTATTTCATTGCCCAGTGGTTTCCTAAATTTGGGGTGTATGAGCCTGCAGGTATGCGAAACAGGGAACAAAGCGGCTGGAATTGTCACCAGTTTCATGCAAACTCAGAATTCTATTCCAACCATAGTGTTTATGATGTAAAAATTAATCTGCCTGAAAAATATGTGGTGGGATCAGGAGGAATGCTGATAAATGAGACCACTACTGATGAGCAGGGTAACAAAACACTTACATTCAGGGCTGAAGATATTGTTGACTTTGCATGGACAGCCTGGCCCGGATATGTAGTATTTACCGATAAATGGGAACACGTGAATATTACCCTCCTGTTACCTGAATCAAGAGTAGAACAAGCTGACAGACAACTTATTGCAGTAAAAAATGCACTTGAATACCTTACTGAAAATGTAGGCCCTTTTCCATGGCCTCATCTGACATTTGTTGATCCGCCAACAAAAGGATCGGGAGCAGGAGGCATGGAATATACAACACTCTTTACTTCCATGTCAGCAGATAGAATGCCTGAATTTGTACACCTGCCTGAAATGGTTACCGTACATGAATTCGGACATGCCTATTTTATGGGTATGCTGGCTACAAATGAATTTGAGGAACCATGGATGGATGAGGGAATTAATTCATTCTGGGAAGCCAGGATAATGGACCACTACTGGGGTGAAAACTCAGGATTGATCGATCATCCTTTATTAAAAATTCCTGACAAATCATATGGCAGATTATCATATATAAGGTCAGATAGAAAACAACTGGTCAGTAATAATGAATACTCCTGGAATTACCCCTCGGGGACCTATTCAATGATGTCGTATAATAAAGCCACAACCTGGCTTTATACAATGATGGGGATTATAGGTGAGGAAACAACAAATGACATTTTCAGGGAATATTACAGGAGATGGGCATTCAAACATCCCACCGGGACCGATTTCATAGAAGTCGTTAATGATATTGTCAGGACAAATTATGGCGACAGGTTCGGCCCAAATATGAACTGGTTTTTTGACCAGGTTCTTTATGGGACAGGAATTTGTGATTATAAGGTAGGTTATTTCAGAAATACCAGGCTCAGAGATTCTGTTACTGAAAGTGATTCAATAAACCCTGCTGTAAGTGACTCTGAAGGTAAAAAGGCTGATGATGAACTGGATTACAAGGCGGTGGTCCAGGTCGAAAGGGCAGGTGAGGTTATGCTTCCTGTTGATATACTTATACATTTTGAAAACGGAAATGAGATACTGGAGAACTGGGATGGAAAAAGCAGGTTTAAGGATTTCACATACGAGGGATCAGGAAAGGTAAAATGGGTTAAGATCGACCCTGACTATAAGCTGAAAATGGATGTTAATTATATAAACAATTCAATGACAGATGACCCTGACCGGATTCCCATTCGTAATCTTATGAATAAGATCCTTGCAGCAATGGAATTTTATCTAAGTTTTATCACCCTTTAAAATTAATGTTATATGAAATTGTTTAAAGCACTTGGCTCAGGCGCCGTTAGGTCTGTTAAGGCATATAAAGGCGTGATAATTATATGGTTCTTCTACCTGGTACTTATTTCATTATTAACTATCCCTGCCAGAGGTGCATTGAAAACAGGATTCGGAAACAGTATGATAACAGAACTCTTAAGAAATGGGATGAATATAGAAGTGTTCTCCGATCTGGATATACAACTTAAGAGTATTATCACATCTTTTACCTCAGGTTTTATATTAGTGTTCCTTGTTACTGTTGCGATGAATGCATTCCTGAGTGGTGGATTATTTAATTCATTGAAGGACACTAATAACAACCTCGCTGTTTCTGAATTTTTCAGATCATCTGCAAGGTACTTCTGGTCGTTCTTAGGAGTTACAATGCTCACCGGACTAATGATAATTGTGCTGGGTATATTAATAATAGGACTTCCCTTTGGAATTTCATTTTCAGGAGGTTCCGGACCGGGTCCGGCGACTTCTGTAATTCTATTGATCGGAATGATAATATTTTCTATAGCATTGATAACTCTTTTGCTGGTGGTTGATTATTCGAGGGCATGGATAGTCAGAACAGATACTCCATCATGCTTCAAGGCTCTTGGATTTGGATTCAGAACAACATTCAGATTCTTTCTTTCCTCTTTTCCTTTAATGCTGGGTTTGATGATAATCCTGGTACTTTTTACATGGCTTTCACTGAGACTGGTTGGTTATTGGAATCCTGAGACAGGTGCAGGAGCTCTGATGTTATATGTTGTCTCACAGGTTATGTTCTTTATTAAATTGCTGATTAAAACCTGGAGATATGGAAGTGTTATAGCTCTTATGGAAATGCATCCTGAAAAAGCAGGAGCGTAGCAGGAAAAGTAATTCTAATGCCCTAACGCCGTTAAACCGTTACCGTATGCCTCTGAGCCGCTATATATAAGTATAAATACCACACATAAAATAGGCTTTAAGCCTGTTATAAGTCATTCTGATTAACGATATTTTTGTTGTTACTGAAATGACTATAAAAATCAATCACTAAAGAATGACAGACTACTATAAAATGCTGATGCAGGATGTCAGGTTTAAGGAGGGATTGAATGCATGCATGAACTGTGGAGTCTGTACAGCTATTTGTCCTGCAGCTGAATTTTATGACTATGATCCACGGAAAATAGTTGACCTTGTTCAGTCTGGCGATAATGAAGAAATTGAAAAACTGCTTAAGTCTGAGAATATCTGGTATTGTGGTGAATGCATGTCTTGTAAAACAAGATGTCCCAGAGGAAACACACCTGCACTTGTGGTGATGACTTTAAGGACTCTCTCGCAAAAACTTGGATTCTTTACAGAATCGGAAAAAGGACGGCAACAGTTTGCTATTAAACGTACTGTAGGTGAGAATATTTTCAAATACGGATACTGTGTTGCCTCATATGCAGTTAGTCCTGAGATGCATCAGGAGCAGGGCCCTATCTGGAAATATATGCTGGAAAATACAAATGATGTATATGAACGTCTGGGGGGACAGGTAAATCAGTTGGGTGCCGGTCCTTTAAGGAAGATCCCCGATGATGCCAAAGAGGAACTCAGAAAAATATTCGAAGTTACAGGAGGATCAGAGTTGTTCGATGATATTGAGAAGCATTCCAGGAAGAAAGCCAGTGAGCTTGGACTGGAGTTTAAGGATGAAGGTATTGATAATGAGTATTTTATTGAGGTATTTACTGCTAACAACAACAAGCATCACGAAAAATCCTGATTATGAAGAAAGAGGGTAAAAGAAGAGTTTGGTCAGAGTATCAGAAGGAGATTGCAGACGATCACTTTTTTTATGTAAGATCATGCATCAGGCAAAGTTTTTTCCCCGGGTCAGAACAATTTTTTCTGCATTTTATGAGAGAGGTTCTCGGTAAGGATGTATATGAGAATCCATCACATACAACATGTACGGGAATAGGTTATCACTCCGATATAGTCCCCCTTTCTACAATCATGACAGTGGTAGCAAGACATTTTGCTCTGATGAAGGAATCAGGTTATAAAAATATTGCCATTTCATGTGTAACATCATTTGGCATCTATACTGAAATTATTGAAACATGGAAACATTTTCCTGAAGAACTCGAAAAGACAAGGGAATACCTGTTCAAAGCCACCGGGAGAGAGTTTGATATTCCTGAAAATATGGCTCATACAAGTGATATCATTTATAAATTCAGAAAAGAAATTGCAGAGAATGCCAAATACAGGTTGATAAATAAGCATACAGGCGACCCGCTGAATGTTGTTGAACACATTGGTTGTCATTACTCAAAGATGTTTCCTAAATATGGTGTTGGCGGGGCAGAATTCCCGAATGTTCTGGGTGGAATGGTTGAAGCCTGGGGAGGTAATGTTGTCGATTACCCGGAGCGAAGACACTGTTGTGGTTTTGGATTCAGGCAATACCTTGTACAGGCTAACAGGGGCTATTCATTATCTAACACAGTGAAGAAGTTTGAATCAATGAAGTCTTTTAAACCTGATCTGGTTCTTACAAATTGTCCCGGGTGCAATATGTTCATGGATAAGTGGCAATATACCATGAAGGAAATGGATGATACAGTATATGGTGAAAACGGGGAATCAATCCCTGTACTTACATATGAGGAACTTGCGGGTCTTGTAATGGGATATAATCCATGGGACATGGGATTGCAGTATCATATGGTTCAGTCAGAACCTCTGTTGAAAAAGATGGGGATAGTGTACGATCCCGAAGATAAATTTAAAACCAAAGATGGCAGGCAAATGCCTGTACCTGAAAATCTTATCAATGTCTGAGAATACGAACACGGTTATTATTGCAGGTGGAGGAGCTGCCGGAATGGAAGCCGCCGGACAGCTTGCACGGTCCGGATATTACGTTACATTGATTGAGAAAGAATCAAATACCGGAGGTCATGTTAATAACTGGTACCACCTCTTCCCGAACAGTCGTGACAGTGCAGAAGTCATTGAATATCTTGAGAAACAGATAAATCATGATAATGTTCTGCTTATAACAGGTACATCTGTAGAGAGTTTCGAAAAGGTAAATGGAGCATTTGTTGTAAAAACTGACGATGGTAATGAAAAGCTCGCCGACGCTGTTATAATGGCAACAGGATTTGATCTTTTCAAAAGTGAGCGGAAAGAAGAATATGGTTACGGAATATATGACAATGTAATAACTTCAGCTGATCTGGAGTCAATGTTCAGGAATGACAATTTAAAAAGGGTGAACGGAGAAACTCCCGGGAAGATTGGTTTTGTTCATTGTGTGGGCTCACGGGATGAAAAGGTAGGTAATCTCTATTGTTCAAAATTATGCTGCGTAACCGCAGTGAAACAGGCTATAGAAGTGAAAAGGCATATATCTGATGCAAAAATCTTTTGTTTTTACATGGACATGCGGATGGGTGGAGCCCTTTATGAAGAATTATACCGGGAAGCACAGGAAAGCCATGGAATTAACTTTATCAGGGGTAAAGTATCGGAGGTATCGGAGAATATTAATAATAAACTTGTTGTTAAGGTAGAAGACACCCTTGCAGGCAGACCATTAAAGATGGAACTGGATCTGCTTGTCTTAATGGCAGGTATGGAAATGTCGGAAAGCGGGCAGAAAGTTGCAACAGCAACAGGTCTACTGACTGGGGAGAACCGTTTTTTTGCACCAGCCGATCATCATTTTGGTAGTAATAAAAGTAATATTGAGGGTGTATTCTTTGCCGGGACATGTACTGCCCCTCTCAATATAACTGAAACGATATCACATGCACGAGCTGCTGCTTCAGATGTTGTTGAATATCTGAGAACAAGAAATGACTGATATGGGAAAATTCGGTTTTACCATATTGAAAGAAAGACATATTGATTACGATGCCAATGACAAAAGTATAGCTGAATTTATTGCTGAGAATGAACCCTCCTTCAGACTATGCATCGAATGCGGATGTTGTTCAGCTACATGTACAACAGGTACTTTTACAAAATTCAGTCTCAGGGAGCTTCAAATATTTCTCAAAAGAGGAGAAAATGATTACGTGCGCGAGAATATAAGTAAATGCATGCTCTGCGGAAAATGTACTCTTGTATGTCCGCGGGGTGTAAATACAAGAAATGTGATAACGCTGGCAAAGACAGCTTTTCAAAAAACTGAAAAATATGCAGTTTGATCCGTTTGTCATACCATTTAATATCGGGCTCTATTTCATCCTTATTTATGCTGTAGCAAGGAGTGTTATCTGGTACATGGGACTGTCGAGACCAGACAAGCTGAGACTTCAACGTGGTTTTTTCGGAAGGGCTTTCGGACATAGCCTGAAGGAGATATTTCTTGAGAGCCTTATTCACAGGAAAATACTTAAGTCTAATTTAAGACTGGGTTATATGCATATGAGTCTTGCATTCGGATGGTTTCTGCTTATCTTTTTTGGTACCATTGAAGCTGATTTTTTTGGCGCAAAACATCTTAATGCTCCTTATAAAGCCATATTCTTCAAGTTCTTTAATCCTGAACATGGAAGTACTGGTTTTGAATCTTTATTTGCATTCTGGATGGATCTTATACTGGCATTTATATTGTCGGGACTGATCCTGGCGGTGATAAAAAGATTCTCTTCAAAGGTCGTGGGAATGAAAAAAACCACAAAACTAAGGTTACTGGATAAAATTGCCCTTATTTCATTATGGCTTATTTTTCCCAGCCGTCTTCTCGCAGAAAGTTTTACCGGTGGAGCATATGGTTCAGGAAGCTTCCTTACCGGGTCATTAGGTACTCTTCTTGCTTCATTTCTTCCAGCAAGGGAATTAGCTTATCCCTTCTGGTGGCTCTACTCACTTTCCCTGGGGGCGTTTTTTATACTTCTTCCGCTAACACGGTATATGCATATACCTACGGAACTTTTTCTGATTTTTGCACGTAACTCCGGAATAAGAACTGGTGACCAGTCAGGTGCATTTAAGGAAATTCAAACTTATTCCTGCTCCTCCTGCGGGATATGTATTGATGCTTGCCAGCTAAATTTCTCTGCCGGCATAACAAATATACAGGGTGTATACCTTCTCAAGGGTCTTCGTAACCATGAAAATGTGCATGATATTGCATATAACTGCCTTATGTGTGGAAGATGCGACCAGCAATGTCCTGTTGGAATTGAGCTTACACCAATCAGGATGATATCGAGAAGAGCAGGAGAGACACCCCCTGTCAAATTAAATATATTGGAAAGATATTTTCCAGATATTCAACATGTTACAGCAATAAAAACAAATGGGGTGGCAACATTTTCCTGGCTGCCGAAAGTAAAACCGGGGAAAGCTGAGATTCTATATTTTGCCGGTTGCATGAGCCACCTTACACCTGGTATAAAAAAATCGATGGTTAACATTTTAGATGCTTCAGGAATAAAATATAATTTTATTGATGCCAACGGGGGTGCATGCTGTGGCCGGCCCCTTATGCTTGCAGGACAGGATAAGGAGGCACGTGAACTTATTAACTATAATTCAGAATTAATTTGGAAATCAGGGGCTAAAACACTCGTGACATCATGCCCTATCTGTTATAAGGTTTTTAACGAAAGCTATTACCTTAATGTTGAGGTTCTGCACCATAGCCAGTTCATTAAGATGCTGATAGAAAAAGGGAATCTAAAGCTTAAATTCATGCCAAAAACTGTAGCATATCATACTCCGTGTGACCTTGGAAGAGGATCAGGTGTATATGATGAACCCAAAGAGGTATTGTCTTATGTTGCCCAACTACAAAAAACAGCCTGCGAAGATGAGAATTCATTATGTTGCGGAGGCAGTCTTGGCAATTTGAAGATCAGTCATAGTGAAAGGAAGAGTATAGCTCTTGATGCAGCTAAAGAACTGACAAAAGATAATCCGGATATTCTCGCTACCTCATGTCCGCTTTGCAAGAAGACATTTGCTGCTATAACTAATACAAGAGTTGCAGATATTGCTGAGATAGTCTCTGAAGCTATTGTTGTTCCTTCCTCACAAGAAAAAAAATCAGATTTAACTCTTCGAAGAAAAATACCTGTAAAGGTATTCTGAGATATAACAGTGCCCTTCAGGTGGTTTTTCTTTTATGAGGATAACATGAGATTGATTTTTTTCAATTTATTTTGTATTTAGTTTTTTTAAACAATGGAATAATTTTTGCTATGTATAATAGAATAAATAACCACACAATACAAATACTAATAATGAAAAGAATATTATTTGGATGTTTTATAATAGCAGGTCTCAGCCTTTTAATATCATGTAACCATAGTGAACCTGAAAGCAGAAACAGGAAAATTGTGAAGCAACAGGCTGATGGCACAATATCCCTTGACCTGGAAAAGGCTGATCGTTATACTGATATGGAGGAGCGTTCAGATAATACTGCTGAATGGAATGTTGTGGTTAAAAAATCGGGGAGATACAATGTATGGATTTCAAGTGCTACTTTAGATACCACTGACCTTAATTACAAAAACTCAGTCATGATAAATGTACAGGATAAAATGATCCAGGCACATCCTGATTGTGACAAGATAATTGCAAATTCCAAGGATGTTCCCTATCCTTATTTCAGGGCTGATTCTTTTATTGGAACACTTTATTTACAGGATACCGGAGAATTTTATATACAGGTCAACAGCGAGATGATCCTGCCTGAAGATTATTCTGCAGGTGAAGCTTCGGCTGAAGATATTTCTAAACTAATTTCGGTATCATTTACTCCTGTTATACGTTAATTCAATCCATTCCCTTGCATTAACAAATGCCTGTATCCATGGTGTAACCTCATCTTTCTTTCTGTTTGAGGGATAGAATCCGCATTGCCAGGGAAGGAATGATCGTTCAAGATGCGGCATCATGACCAGGTGACGGCCATCTTCTGAGCATAAACCTGCAACATCATAATCGGAGCCATTGGGATTTGCCGGGTAGGTATGCTGCGAGAATTTTATCGGTATATGATATTCATTTTCAGGATATGGAAGCCTGAAATGTCCTTCACTGTGAGCTACCCATATTCCAAGTTCCATCCCTTCCATATTTGATAACATAACGGATTTATTCTTAAGTATTTTGACCCCCAGAAAGACTGATTCAAATTTTCCGGATGAGTTAAAAAGCAGTTTAACCTTATCCTTTTGTCCGGGATAAATAAGTCCCAGTTCAGCCATCAGCTGACATCCGTTACAGACACCCAGCGACAGGGTATCAACACGCTTATAGAATTTTTCAAGTGCATTTTTTGCTTTACTGTTATATCTGAAAGCGCCGGCCCACCCTTTTGCTGATCCAAGAACATCAGAATTGGAGAATCCGCCTACAAAGACAATCATGTTTATATCTTCGAGGGTTTCGTTACCTGATATCAAATCAGTCATATGGACATCTTTTACATCAAAGCCAGCCAGGTAAAGCGCATATGCCATTTCCCTGTCTCCGTTAACACCTTTTTCCCGTATAATAGCAGCCTTGGTGCCGCTTTTTCTCTTGCGGTCGGGAGTAATTCCCAATGATTTGAATGTTCCCTTGAATAGGACAGGATCTATATTAAGCTTATTATTCTTGTAAGTATGGAATCTTTCTTCAGCCAGGATTGGTCCACACTGATTGCAATCAAGTAAGTAGGATGATTTGTACCAATTATCACGGAGGTCATCGATATCGAGTTCCAGTATCTGTTCCTGATTGGTAATATATAGGAACCTGTCATTTACCGGATGCCCGATAGCGAGATATGATATTCCGTTTTCAAGAAGTATCTCAGCCGCTTCATCTTCGTCTTTTACCTGTATCAGTATACCCGGGTTCTGACTGAAAAGGATCTTTATAGTATCTGGTTCACTAAGTGCTGTCAGATTTATTGATAATCCGCCATTGGTGTTTGAAAAACACATCTCCAGGAGTGAGGTTACCATTCCTCCAGCCGAAATATCGTGTCCTGCCAGGATCATGTCTTTCATTATTAGTCCCTGTACAACATTAAAGACTTTTGCAAAATACCGGGGATCTTTAACTGTAGGTACTTCGTCTCCAAGGCTGTTTAATGTTTGAGCAAAACTACTGCCACCAGGCTTAAATGTGTCCCTGCTCATATCAATATAAAAAATACTTGTATATGGATCAGGTACTATAACAGGCTCCACAATTTTACTGATGTCCTTTATTTCTCCTGCTGCGGATATTATTACTGTACCCGGGGAGTAAACCACCTGGTCGCTGTATTTTTGTGTCATTGAGAGACTGTCTTTACCTGTTGGTATATTAATACCAAGATAGTTGGCAAAGTCACTTGCAGCTTTTACCGCTTCATAAAGTCTTGCATCCTCACCTGGATTTTTACATGGCCACATCCAGTTGGCTGATAATGAAACACTCCTGAGCTTATCAGTAAGAGGTGCCCATATAATATTTGTAAGTGCCTCAGCGATAGATAATACTGAACCGGCAGCCGGATCAACAAGGCCGGCTGCAGGGGCATGTCCCAGTGATGTAGCCATACCTGATTTTCCCCTGTAATCAAGAGCAAATGCACCAAGATTGTTCAGTGGAAGCTGTAATGGACCTGCACATTGCTGTTTAGCAATTCGTCCTGTTACAGAGCGGTCAACTTTGTTTGTGAGCCAGTCTTTGCAGGCAACCTCTTCTATCTGCAGAACCTGTTCAACATATTCCATGAACCTGGAAGGATCATATTCCACTTTACTGAATACCGGTATAATTGTATTGTCGGTCATGGTTGTCTTAGGAGGATCACCGAAAAGTGATTCCATCTTAATATCAACAGGTTTATCTCCGGTTTCAGAATTTGTTAATGTAAACTGATGATCTCCGGTTACCTCACCAATAAGATAAATTGGAGCTCTTTCCCTTTGAGCAATCTTTAATAAAGTATTTAACGAGACTTTTTTCATAATAAGTCCCATACGTTCCTGTGACTCGTTCCCGATTATTTCTTTTGCAGACAGGGTAGGGTCTCCTATGGGCAGTTTACTGATATCTATTATGCCACCGGCTTCATCCACCAGTTCAGACAAGCAATTAAGATGTCCGCCGGCCCCGTGATCATGGATAGAGATAATAGGATTCTTATCTGATTCGCCAAGTGCCCTTATGGCATTATATACTCTTTTTTGCATCTCAGGATTAGCCCTCTGAACGGCATTAAGTTCAATGGCACTGGTATATTTACCAGTATCAACTGATGAAACTGCACCACCACCCATACCTATCCTGTAATTATCTCCTCCAAGAAGAACAATTATATCACCTTTTTCAGGTATGCTTTTCTCACTGTCCTGTTTCTTTCCAGTTCCTATTCCGCCTGCCAGCATAATAACCTTATCATAACCATACTTTTTAAGGTTCTCAAAATGCTCAAATGTCAGCAATGATCCGCAGATGAGCGGTTGTCCGAATTTATTTCCAAAATCGCTTGCTCCGTCAGATGCTTTTATAAGAATATCTTCGGGTGTTTGATAGAGCCAGGGTCTCTCCTGTGTCTTTTTTTCCCATAATCTTGCTCCATCGGGTCTGGGGTAGGAAGTCATATAGACTGCTGTTCCGGCAACAGGGAAGGAACACTTACCTCCTGCCATACGATCCCTTATTTCTCCGCCTGTTCCTGTAGAAGCACCATTGAAGGGTTCAACAGTAGTAGGGAAATTGTGTGTCTCTGCTTTCAGAGATAATACTGATTCATAATTAGTTATTGTAAAAAAATCTGACTTATCCTGAGTGGCAGGAGCAAATTGTTCAATTACAGGCCCCTGGAGAAAAGCACAGTTATCTTTGTATGCCGAAATGACTTTATTTGGGTTGTTTTTTGTAGTCAGTTTAATAAGTTGAAAAAGTGAATTCTCTTTTTCTTTACCATCAATAATAAATGTTCCATTAAATATCTTATGGCGGCAGTGTTCCGAATTTACCTGTGAAAAACCGAATATTTCACTGTCTGTCAGTTTTCTTCCGAGACTTTTACTTAGTGAATTAAGATATTCTATCTCCTCATTACTGAGAGCCAGCCCTTCCCTTTGGTTATATTCCTTTATATCTTCTATGAACAATATAGGTTCAGGCAGCCTGTTGATTGTGAAGAGATCCTGATCGAGACCTTCATATTCAGATTGGAGCATCGGGTCCCATTCTCTGTTTTTTTCAACCGAAAAATATTCTTCAATCCTCTTAATTCCGCTAATCCCCATATTCTGAGTTATCTCCACTGCGTTTGTACTCCATGGAGTAACCATCTCTTTTCTGGGACCCAGATAAAGGCCATCGACTATTTCGGTTTCGAGTTTTACAGCATCCCCGAAAAGCCATATCAGCTTGTTGATATCTTTCTTTAACAGCTTTTTTGCAACTCCGACTGCAAAGAGTGTTTTACCGGAGCCTTTGAAGAAGAGAATCATATATAATAACTAATATATTGATTTATAATATATTAAAAGAAGAAATTCAATTTATTAAGAACAGGTAAATATAATACATGTTTGTGATTCTTTGTCTTAGCCCTCTTGACTTTTCAACCCCCCCGAAGGGGGGCAGGGGGGTATTTCAGTCCACTACGTTCAAGGAATGCATCAATTGTTGGCTCCTTTCCTCTGAATTTTACATAAAGATTCAGAGGTTTATCCGTTCCTCCTTTTTCAAGAATGTTTTGCCGGAAAGCCAAAGATGTCTCACTGTTAAATATTCCTGATTCCTTAAAGTGTTTAAATGCATCAGCATCGAGTACTTCAGCCCATTTATATCCATAATAACCTGCAGCATATCCTCCTGCAAAAATATGGCTGAAAGAGACACTCATATTTGACCCGTCAACCGGAGAAAATAATTCTGTTTCTTTCATGGCAAGAGATTCAAAACTCCCTATATCATCACTGACTGGAGATGTTATTGTGTGCCATGCCATATCAAGAAATCCAAAACCCAGCTGCCTGTTACATGCATAACCTTCATTGAATGTTGAGGACTCTTTTATCTTATCAATAATTTCGCCGGGTAATTTTTCACCTGTGATATAGTGGGTAGCCCAGGTTGAGAGCCACTCTTTTTCAAACGCAAAGTTTTGCATAAACTGGGATGGCAGTTCTACAAAATCACGTGCAACATTTGTTCCGGAAAGACTCTCATAATTACATTTTGTAAGCATACCATGAAGGGCATGACCAAACTCATGCAGAAATGTTGTTACCTCAGTAAAGGTTAACAGGGACGGTTTTGTAATAGTTGGTCTTGTGAAATTGGTAACAATGGAAACAAGCGGTCTGATATCTTTTCCTGATTCTGATTTTTGTTCCCTGTAATTGGTCATCCATGCCCCACTGTTTTTACCAGGTCGTGGGAAATAGTCTAGATAAAGAATTGCAAGGAGTTTGTCATCAGTATCGAGAACTTCCCACGTTTTTACCTCTTTATTATAAACCGGTATCTGTTCATTCCTGATAAACTTAATTTCATATAACGATGAAGCTAAACTGAATATAGCATCTTGTACATTTTCAAGCACGAAGAATGGTTTGAGGAGTTCATCGTCATAATCATATTTTTCCTTTCTCAGCTTCTCTGAATAATAAGACCAGTCCCATCTTTCAATCTTACCATTATGTCCATTTTCGCCAGCGAATTTTTGTATGTTTTCAAAATCTCTCTGTGCTGCACTTTTTGATGCATAATGGAGCTCATTAAGGAAAGACTCTACCTTTTGGGTTGATTCAGCCATCCTGTCAATTAGAGTTAACTCGGCAAAATTACTGAAGCCAAGTAATTTAGCTAATTCAAGACGCAGGTTGACAATATCACGTACCAGCTTCCTGTTATCATTTTTATTTCGATGAAATGCTCTTGAAGTATAGGCTTTAAACATTTTCTCCCTGAGGTTTCTCTTGTCAGAATATTGCATGAAAGGGATGTAGCCAGGGTAATGAAGTGTGAAGATCCACCCCCTTTTTTCACGATTCTCAGCCTCCATGGCTGCCATTTCAATTGTTCCTTCAGGTAATCCTGCAAGGTCATTATTATCAGTAAGATGAAGTTCAAAAGCATTTGTCTCCTCGAGAATGTTTTCTTCAAAGGTTACAGCCAGCCGGGATAGCTCCTCAGATATCTGCCTGAATCGTAGTTTCTTATCTTTATTCAATCCTGCTCCACCGAGAAGAAAATCCCTGTGATACTTTTCGACAAGCATCCTTTGTTCTATTGTCAATTTTGCTGTCTCTCTTGAATCGAATACTGATTTTACCCTTGCAAAGAGTTTTTCATTAAGTGTGATATCGTTTGAGAAACGGGCCAGGAGGGGAGATACATCCCTTGTAACCTTTTGCAGGTTTTTGCTGGTGTTGGCACTGTTGAGATTAAAAATAATCGCTGTTATCTTCCCAAGTTTATTTCCGGTTTTATCAAGTTCAGCAATGGTATTTTCAAAATCCGGAATATCGGGATTTCTAGTTATAGTATTGATCTCTTCTGAAGCAGATTTGATTGTCTCTTCAATAGCTGGTTTGTAATGAGTAGTTTTAATCAGGTTAAATGGAGGAGTTTCAAAAGGTGTAATCCAATCTTGTAGCAGTGGATTCTTCATTTGATTCTTTATTTAATAGTCAATAAGTTAATCCAGATCATCCTCCTCTTCAAGATCACTTTTTGCTGCAGTATATTTTGCCGGGTAAGGGGTATTGCCCATTGCATCGAACCATAAGATCCTGTTTAAAAGATCATCGTTACCTGAATCAATACCGTCAAATTCAGGCAGCATACTTTTCCTGGCATAGTGAAGGGCTTTTCCTTTTAATGACATAAGTGACGGATTCATCTCATCAAGAGGGATATTATTAGGCACTGCATTATATGGTGTCAGGTCAGGAATGTCGACAAAGCAATCTGTCATAGGATTAGCAATAGCGTCCTGGATATTCATTGGCGATAAACCCAATATCTGTTCAATTGATCTGACCATTGATGGCTGTGTATAGAAAGTATGATTTACAGTTTTCGTCCTTGAATAAGGGCTGATCACCAGGCTCACTGTCCTGTAAGATGAAATATGATCCCATCCGGCCTGTGAATCATCTTCTACAACGAAAATTACTGTATTTTCCCAGAAGCGGCTTTTTGAGAATGCTTCAATTATTTGTCCGAGAGCCAGATCATTATCGGCAACCATTGCCCGTGGAGTAGGATAACCGGGCCTGGTGCCGGCAGTATGATCATTCGGAAGGGCAACAATCAGAAGTTCAGGTAGATGGTCGCCTTCCATGGCTTCATAATCATTCAGATCTTTGATGAGTGCATCTGCTCTCATCACATCAGAAAACTGATGGTTACCGTATGATGGGTAGGTCTGACTTAAAATTTCCTTTACAGGTTCAATGGTTGTATTATTGTAAAATTCAATTTTTTCTCCGTTTTTGTATTTATTATATATATCAAGCCAGCTGAGGTTTTTATCTATAACCGGAATGGAAGCTTCACCATAAATTTTTACGGATTTTCCACTGCGCATTGCATTATCCCACAGAAATCCTGATGGTGCATATACCAGTGCATCCGTTTGTACATGAGCATAGCTTCTGAACCATGCTGCAATATTCTTTTCAATATAATCGGTCACAATAGAAGCATCTGTCCATTGATGACCCTCGGCAGAACATTTTCCTGAAGCATGGAAGTTATCCAGAAGTATAAAATCTTCCGCGAGTTTATGTGTATTTGGGGTGACCTCGTAACCATAGATGCAAAGTGCAGAATCTCCTCTGCCTTGTTTGATATCACCCAGTACCTGGTCGTATGTACGGTTTTCCTTAATAATATATACAATATGTTTGAATAACGAAGGTTCTCCTATTCTTTCAGGGACCGGTTTGGGTTTGACCTCGCTCCTTGGCTTCTCCATAGCTATAACTGCCCTGGAAAGATCATTTAGTGCGACTACAGTATCGGTATAGGTTTTCAATTTGTTCTGATCCGGCACTTGAATAACCGAGACAGATGCTCTCATGCTATGAGAATTGTAAACAAGATTGGGTGTCTCTTTTACATGGATTCCCAGTCTTGCACCCTCAGCTTCAAGGTTACAGACATAAAGAATGTCAGGTTTCATTAAAGTAATAGCTGATGGATAAGCACCTGTAGGAATAAAGCCTGATACCCTGCTCTCTATATTGGATGCTCTGTGGGTTGCACTTTTGCCAAGTTCTATTACTGCAAGAGCATTATCCATTCCATTGGCAACATATAATTTCTTTTCGTCAGATGACAGACAAAGGCCATCAGGTGAATCTCCCCAGAATGGGTTAATATCAGGTTGAAGCCTGACACTTATGGTTTCTGTTATCCTGTCTTTCCTTGTGTTAATAACTGTAACATTATCGCTGTTTGAATTGGTGATATATACATATTTCCCGTTTTTACTACGTATGATCTCGTTAGGGTGAAGTCCAACAGTTATCTCCTTTATTAAATGCCCATTATTTGGATTGATGATACTTACACTGCCTTCCCGGGTACTTCCTCCTGCTGCATTGTCAACCCTGGCGAGGCCCCAGGGAACTCCAGCCACATCATTGTCTCCTGTTTCGGGGATCCTTCCTGCCCAGTTCGTTACATAGAGCTTACCCGACGCCATTACCAGCCCATATGGTGCGACACCTGTACTTGCTGTCCAAATAATTCTACCTGTATTGAGATCATGCTTTACCAGCTGATTGTTTCCGTTAAGCACAGCATACAGGTATTCCTGCTCACCCTTGCGGCTGATAAGAAGTTCATTCGGCAAAGCCAGAGCAGCATCACCGACAGGCATGTATTCGAACATTGACCTGAATGCAGCTTTTTCTCCATCCCAGCTTGCCAGGACAACAAATGAACGGTTGTTTACACCTATAACACTCCAGTATAATTCAAGACCGTCAGTCCCCTTATGCCATATGATTCCTGAGTATGAATTTTTTCCGCCAATGAGGTTCTGATGACTATTATTAGACAGATATGCTTTTATTTTATTATCAGATGTACTTATAAAAACAATTATGAACCTCTCCATAACAGCAAGCCACTTTCCATCAGGCGAAAGTGCTGCATCAACAGCATGACTTTCCGTGAGCGCATCACCAAAATAAATCTGATGACCAGCCGGTTGTATAAACCGATTATAGGGAAGCTGTATTCTCTGATGATTACATGTGGATTGATTATCCGGATCCTGGGCATTAATACCTGTACAGGTGATAAGCAGTAACCAAAAAACAGACAGATATTTCATACCAATATTAAATTTATTTTCCTTCTGTATTGGTAATTGATACCATAACTGCCATGCCTGAAATTCTCTTTCAGAATGGCAGGTCATTCAATTCATCATTTTCAGGAGGTATATCTTCGAGTGTTATATCGGACGAAAGATTCTCTTCCTGTTCCTGTCCGGAAATTTTCTCAATCTTCCAGACATCAAGATTTGTAAAGTAGTTTACTTTTCCGTCTCTTTCCCATTTGTTGCCCCTGATGTTAAACCAAATCTTAACATCCTCATTCATAAAGGAATCATTTATGAGCTCACATTTTTCCTGAGTGAGCTGAAATTTTATATAATCGACAAACACTGCAACTCCACCTGTCTCTTTTTTCTCGATGACAAATTCACGCTTACGGAATTTATCACTTACCTGATTAACAGGGGAGATGTCAATTATCCTGCCTGTAGTCTCAAATGCCATTTAGGTTTATTCTTCGTTAACAGTAATCTTTTCTATTATATCACCCTGACGTATAAGGTCGATAACCTCAACACCTTCGTATACTTTCCCAAAACAGGTATGTTTTCTGTCAAGATGTTTGGTATTAGTTCTGCTATGGCAGATAAAAAACTGGGATCCTCCGGTATCCCTGCCAGCATGTGCCATTGAGAGGACACCCCTGTCGTGATACTGATTTCCGCCTGAAAGCTCACATTTTATAGTATATCCGGGACCGCCGGTACCAATCCGCGGGTCGGTCATATCCCTTGAATAAGGGCAGCCGCCCTGGATAACAAAATTGTCAATAACACGGTGAAATCCAAGTCCGTCATAGTATCCCTGTTTTGCCAGAGAAATGAAATTGTCAACTGTACCGGGAGCATCATCCTCGAAAAAGTTAATCTTCATTACTCCCTTTGCAGTATGTATTTCAGCACTTTTCATTATTGGACTATTTCGAGGAGTTCAACATCAAAAACAAGAGTGGAAAAGGGTTTTATCGTGCTTCCTGCACCGCTTGCTCCATAGGCGAGATTTTCAGGAAGATAGAGCTTGAATTTTGAGCCTGCCGGCATGAGCTGAAGAGCTTCTGTCCATCCCTGGATAACTCCTGATAAAGGAAACTCTGCAGGTTCACCTCTTTTATAGGAAGAATCAAATTCTGTTCCATCTATCAGTGTCCCTATATAATGTACCCTTACAGTGCTTCCCGGAGTTGGTTTTGGTCCGGTACCCATCTTAATTACTTCATACTGTAATCCGCTATCCGTAACCTTTACTTCCGGTCTCTCTTTGTTCTTGACCAGGAATGCCTCATTCTCTGCAATATAATCTTTAAATAATTCTTTATTTGCTTCATTCTGCTGTACCATTTTAGCCTCTTCACGTTTATTAATGAAGGACATCACATATTCTCTGGCCTCCTCGTCAGTCATCGCAGGTTTACCATTCTTCCCATCAAACATTGCCTTTGCTACCAACAGAGGATTCAGATCCAGGCTGTCGGCTATCAATCCATTAAAATATATAATACCCAGCGCATAAGCCAACGAATCTGAACTGGTTTTCATTTTAGCAGAATTTACTACGCTTTTTGAACAAGAGCCAGCAATCATGGCCATTACAACTGTTAAAACAACTAATCCCTTAATTTTCATTTTGCATATATTAAATTAAAATTTCAGCAAAGGTAATACTTTGGGTAAAGTAAAAAAGCCTTTGGTAATTTTATTTTTCAGGTTTTGACAGCCCTGATTATATGGCGTTTGCCGGGAGGGCCGGGAACGATAGAAACCTTAAATCCGCAGGTTCTAAGGTTTCTCCTGACTTCTCCTTTTGCGGAATATGTAACAAAAACAGTATCCTTGTCAGAAGCCTCAGCCACTTTCCTGAAAACATCCAGAGTCCATATTTCTGGTTGCTTATCAGGGGCAAAGGCATCAAAATATATAAGATTATACCGATCCGGAATGTCATCTTTAACAAAATCTCCTTTTACTTTTCTCAAAAAGAAGTCTGAGTATATCCTGTTCATCTCCTCCCAGTTTGCCATATGGATCTTTTTGAAGATTTCCTCTCCCTGTGAACCAAAGAAGCTATGGTAGTTTAGTGAGTCGATTATTTTAGTGTCGACAGGGTATTTTTCAAAAGCTGTATAAAAAACCTTACGGCTGTTGTTCAGGTTATGAAGTGCAGTTAACAAAGCATTAAGTCCGGTACCAAATCCAACCTCCAATATGTTCAGGGGATTGGAATTGCATTGATCGAAACCATTTTTAATATAGACATGTTCAGATTCCTGTATGGCTCCATGAACTGAATGATAATGTTCCTTCAGTTCTGGTACATAAATGGTATGGGAACCATCTTCGGTAATTATTATCTTATGCAAAAGTGTTTGAATTATTTCCCTGTTTTTTACCACTCCCTGTGCCCTGCTTTGCCATCCATAGCTTTAGTGAAGGATGGTGCCCTCTGCCTTTCAAATTTTCATCCCTATTACCAGAACATCATCTACCTGGCCATAGTCACCTTTCCATTCTTCAAACGTAGTATCAAGTATCTCTTTCTGTTTTTCCATAGGCTTTTCATGGTTCTTTAAAAGAAGATTCTGGAAGGGTTTATACATGTACTTTTTACCCCTCGTACCTCCAAACTGATCCGCATAACCATCAGAAAACAGGTAGAGGTAATCATTTTTCCTTATTTCAATTGTGTTGTTTGTAAAGGGAGTGAACGAAATAAAGTGAATTCCTATAGGCATCCGGTCGGGAGGGTATTTTATCAGTGCACTATCTCTGATAAGGTAAAGAGGATTGTTGGCACCCGCAAAGTCGAGTACACCAGCTTTCAGGTCAATCATTACAAGTGATATATCCATGCCATCCCTAGTTTCTCCTGATATTCCTTTCTGTTTCAGTGTGTTAATTATTTCATCCCTGAGATTGTTAAGTATCATTGCAGCATTTTCAATTTTCCTGGTATTGACAATTTCCTCCAGGAAAGCGTGACCAAGCATACTCATAAATGCACCCGGTACTCCGTGACCTGTACAATCTCCTGCTGCCACAATAATTTTGTTTTGCTTTTTAGTTCCCCAGTAAAAGTCACCACTCACAATATCTTTGGGTTTATATAGTATAAAATTATCTATTTCCCATTCATTCAGGAAGTCAGGTGGAGGAAGAACTGCAGCCTGAATCCTGCTTGCATACTGAATACTATCGGTTATCGACTGATTTTTCTGTTCAATAATATCCTTTTGCTCAAGGATTTCAGTATTTTTTATTTCAAGGTCGGCATTGATCTTCTCTATTTCCCTCTTACTTTCAGCCAGGAGACGGTTTTTCTTTCTGGTTGAAAGAAGGCTTAACAGAATGATCAGGGAAACAAGTAATACAAGGGATCCTATACCAACAGCCAGCTGCCTGGCCAGTCTTTCATTTTTAAGTTCAGTCTCCTTTTGCAGTTTATCCTTCTCCAGGATTTGTTTCTCCTGTTCCAGTGCAAGTGCTTCATCGTTTTTCTGTTTTATAAGAAGAGAGTCAATAGCCTGTTGCTGCCGAAGCGATCTGACTTCCTGTTCTCTGAGTCCCAATACATATCTTTCTCTTTCGAGAGCAAGTGATTGTGCAAGCCTGTCTTTTTCCGATCTTTCAAGTGCCCTTTCATTCATAACGAGCTTAAGTTCATTTTCCTTTTGTAAAGCTTCAGCCTTAAGCGTCTTCATTTCCAGCCCGTGAATCTCATCTTCAGCTATTTCATTTCTTATACGTTGTTCGACAGCTTCAAATTCAGCAAGCTGATCTGCAACCACTCTCTCAGTCATTCGTTGAGCAAAAGTCAAAGAATCGCGCAGATGCAGATGCTTCTCATAATATTCAAGGGCCTTGACAAAGTCATTTCCTTTTTCAAGAACATCTGAATAATCCTGGTAACAATTTTGTAATACATCTAAATTATTTGAAGCCTTAGCCGTTTCGATACAGTCAAGACAATATAATTCTGCATGATAATAGTCGTTTTTATTAAAATAGATCCTTGCCAGAATCTGGTTTATACGTGCTGCCTCATCTTCTCTGCCTGATTTTTCTGCATGCTGAAGAGCCTCTTCGAAACTCCTTAGCATCTCTGTCTCAGTACCTTTATTCTGGTGACATATAGCGATATTAGACCAGACATCTGTCAGGAAATAATCATCCTTACCGGTTTTTTCTGAGAATTCAATTGCTCTCTTGAAGTACTCAAGAGCACCATCCGTATCACCTTTTCTGAACATCAGGAAACCAAGCTGGTTATTAACAGATGCAATGTTCTTCAAGTCATTTTTGCCTGAATAAAATGATAATATTTCCTGGTATTTTTCATATGACATATCATACCAGCCTAATTGAATATTTAGTGTTCCCAGTCTCTCATAACATCTCAGGATGCCGGCTGTGTCGCTGATCGTCTCATAGCATGATGCAGCAATATCATACCATTTTGCGGATAGTGAGTCTGCCGGCAGATAGAAATATGATTTTCCTGCCAGCTCAGCAGCAGTAGCCTGCAATCCTTTATCAATTTCACCGTACAGACTGAATTCCTGTTCAGAATACTGAGCGGATTTTCTGTAGACACCCACCCTGAAATAATTCCATGCTATCAATCTTAGTATTCTCGCTTCATCATCTTTTTCATCGAGTTTTGTATATGCGGCTGATGCCCGCAAATAGTTTTTTAAAGTCTCATCCCAGTTTCCCTGAGTTTCGTATTTCTCAGCAAGTAGTTCATAATCTGCAGCTTCGATACTTAATATGCCTCTGTCTGATGCAATGGAGAGTGATTGAGAAACGTAATTAAGTGCACTATCAGTCTGGTTCAATAAACTGAATCTTTGAGCCTGTTCGAGAAGATTGGCAGACTTTAGCGAGTCAGCTTCCCTCGCCTGGCTTGTCCTTGTTATTACCTTCAGAGTGTCCTGTCCTATAGCTTTATAAGCAGGTAAAGAAACTATCAAAAGAAAAATAATAATAACTGCTTTTTTCATTAATTCAGTGTGTAGGTAAGACCAACCTGAATGCTTCGTCCTGTTTGCGGATTATAGGGCAGGGGAGTACTCATCCCTGAATAAACGGGTCCTCCGTATTTTTCATCAAAAAGATTTCTGATTTTTATAAAGCTGGTGAGGTTATTGCCTATCTGGTAATTTACCACTGCATCCATACTGTAAAAACCATCTACATTCTTGATGATCTCGCTGTAAAGTTCCTTGAATGGAATAATGAGTCTGAGCCAGCTTGATTCCCAGATGCTGGATATCTGGATATATAGTCTTTTAGCTGGTTCCATTGATATTTTCAGCTGACCGAAATGGTTAGGGACCAGTTTAAAATCGTTCAGGGTAAGATAGCTGCCGGCAATTTCGAGAATATCGGGGAATGATTGACTTGATTTAGCAAATGTAAGACTAACCTCTATATCCATATTTATTGACTTTACGAGGTCATTGACCTTAATGTTTGCCTGCAGGCCATATAGTCTTGATATTGCATTCCGCTCATTTACCTTTGTCAGAACAGAGGCCGTATCTGAAGTAAAGATGGCACGTGGCAGGTTAAGTTCATCAAGCCTTATATATTTATCATGGATCAGATTCCTGATGGAGTTGTAGTAAATAGAAATATTAAGGCTCACATTTTTACGATAATTTTTAATCAAACCCAATTCCACAGACATGTATTTTTCAGGTTCCAGTTTTGCATTTGGAATAGAAAGGTAAATTAAACTGTCCAGGTTAGCTCCTGCTTTATATGCAAGCGATTGCCAAGCCATTGAAGCAGGAGGTGCTTTATAAGCAAATCCTATGGAACTTCTGAATCTTGTTTTTTGATTAAATATGTAAAGGCCTGCAATCCTGGGATTTACAGATAATCCGTATTGCGAATTATTATCTACTCTTATGCCACCCATGAACCTGAATGACTTCACTGAATAATATGTTTGAGCGAAAGCTGAAAGGTCATGGTGTACCCCGGCATTGTATCCGAATGAACCCGATACAGAATCAACAGCTTCTACCCTCGACTTAAAATACTTGTAAGTTTTAGGATCAAATGGGGCATCGAGAAAATTTGTCTGTTTAAGCAGGGCAGAATTCTGATAAGTAAAGCCTGATACTATTTCAAGTCCTTTCAGGGGAACAATGGTAAAGAGTTGTTCAAACAAAATATCATTACTTGCTGCATACCTGTAAACCTTATCGATATATGGTATGAATGTTACTCCCATGCTGGAGTTATTATCCATCTTATAAAGGAGGTTGGAGAAGTTGGTCGTTGTGAAGAACCGGGGCGACCATTCATGATTATAGCTCAGTGTTGTAGATGTTATTGTCTCCCCCCAGTAGTTTTGAGGATTATTGTATTTAAAAAGATACGATGATTGTCCGAGAGAACTATGTGAACGACGGTACATATTATTATGTGAGAGGCTTATGCCACGGTAGCGGAGATGGAAACCAAGAAGATTACTCTCGGAGGGAAGGTTCTCCATTGCAGGATAATTCAGAGTTCCTTCATATGCCGGGTAGTAGTGCTCATTCATAAATTCTGTTGTGGTTAAACCGTTTTCCTGCAGGATTCCCCTTGTGATCTCTATCGGTTCGTAAACAGTAGACCCCAGTGTGAATTTATACCCTTTCTCCTGAAGATAATTTAAAGGATTATAGACTTGATCATAACCCTCTTTTATGTTCTGATCTGATTTTTCTATCAGGCTTCCATAAAAGCCATATTGAAGAATGTTTTTATTTTTCCCGGCTTTTCCACCAACCATAAAATTTGTATTCCTGTACTCGTCCTGACCAATACTTACATCACCCTGAACAAAAGTACCTTTATCGGCTTCACGTGTAATAATATTTATGACACCTGATACTGCATCTGCACCATACACTGCTGCTGCCGGTCCGTATATTATTTCAATTTTTTCAGCCTGCCTTATTGGAAGCTGGTTCAGAATCGGCATTCCTGTTGCTGAAGTTGGTTTTACCGGTAATCCGTTTATAAGGATCAATGTATACAGATTACCTATCAATCCTCTCAGGTTGAAACTTTCACCAAGTTCTCCTGTTCCTGGTTGGGAGACTCTTATTCCGGGAAGGTTTTTAAGGACATCAATAAGGGAGTAATAGTGATTCTTAACTATCTCATCACGGGTGACAACATATATAGTAATAGGTAACTCGTCAACCCGTTTTGAACTTCGGCTTGCAGAAACAACATTCATCTCTGAAGTATCGATCTTAAAGTAAAGATCATTGACGTCCAGTTTGCGGATTTTCATTATTTCAGTCTCTTCAGTCTGTTGAGCCAGCAGGCCGATAAAACCGAAACCGAGAAGTGCTGTTATAATTATTCTTGCTTTCATCCCCCGAAAACTTCAGAATAAAATTATTAAAAATAAATTTAATGTGGCAATTTGTTATTATTAATATAGGGATTCCTCACTTCGTTCGGAAAGACAACTTTTTTGTCTTCCTAAGTCATTCTGTCATCCCGAGCACAGTGAGGGATCTTCCTCTTCATTAACTAAATTCATTCTTTATGTTTGGTGTCACATGGAGGTGAAAGGAAGAAACTTTGAAATCTTTTGTTTTTTTTGTGGTTATTATATTATTTTTATTTCCTGTAAGCAGAATGTTATTTTTTAGAAATATTTAAGACATATAAAATTACATACCCATGAAAACAAACCGTTCAAGAAGAGATTTCCTGAGAGTGTCTGCAGCAGGCGCTATGGGAGCACTGTTCGTATCACAGTATTCATGCAGAAACACGGGGAAAAAAGCCCCGGAACCGGATGAATCTGTTGTTGACCCTAAAAGTTTCGGTATAGGTTTACAACTGTATACCATACGTGATGCTATGGCAGAAGATGTGCCGGGTTCCCTGAAAAAAGTATCTGACACAGGATACAAATATATAGAGTTAGCTGATTATGCTGACCGTAAATTCTATGGTTATGATCCACCGGAGTTTTTAAAGATGGTCAGTGATCTGGGAATGGAAATAATAAGCAGCCATACTCAGGTTGAAGGAGTTGGCGTCACGCTGGATAATGCGAAAATAATGGCCGAAGATCATGCCACACTGGGCGTTAAATATTGCCTGCAACCATGGATAGTAGAGGAAATGCGTACATCAATAGAGAGCTATCAGAAAATGGCCGAAAACTGGAATAAAATAGGTGGAGTGATGAAGGAATATGGTTTGCAATTCGGTTATCACAATCATAATTTTGAATTTGACACTGTTGACGGGAAAGTTCCTTATTTTGATGTATTCCTTGCTGAGTTGGATAAAGATCTCGTAACTATGGAGATGGACATGTTCTGGGTGACAAAAGCAGGACAGGATCCTGTTGAAATAATCAAAAAATATCCGGGAAGGTTCCAGCTCTTCCACATGAAAGATATGTACACCAATGAGGCACCCTTCTTTACTACTGTTGGTGTTAAGGATTTTGCTCCTGTTGGAGAAGGTGTGATTGATTTCAAAAGGATACTGGAAGTGAAAGATATTGCAGGAATGAAGTATATGATCGTGGAGCAGGATCAGAGCAGGGATGGAACTCCTTTTGTAGATATTCAGAAAAGTGTAACCAACCTTACGACCAAAATACTGGTATAAGAGAGGCTACAGGCATCAGGCTACAAGCGTCAGGGAAAAAACATCTTCTGACGCCTGACGCCCGACGCCCGACGCCCGACGCCCGACGCCCGACGCCCGACGCCCGACGCCCAACGCCCGACGCCCAACGCCCGACGCCCAACGCCCAACGCCTTAATTACCAGTTCGAATCATACCATGATCTGACATCTGTTGCTGTCATACCGGCCAGACGTGCAGCTTCAAGACCCAGGTCTCCATCTTCAAATACCTCTATATGAGCAGGTTCGATATTCATTAGTCTTGCACATTTGAGAAATGTTTCAGGGTGTGGTTTGAAATTAGATACGTCGTTAGCTGTAATAATTATATCAAAATACTTACTTAATCCGGTAACTTCCAGGGTACGTTCAACTGCTTCACGATGACCACCGGTACCAACCGCCATCGGAAGACGGCCAAAATATTTTTTTACAATATCTGCAACAGGATCAATAGGTTTTACCAGGTGCTGCACCTTATAAAACTCTTCAATCTTCATTTTTAATATCTGTTCAATAGTTACCCCGTTATTGAGATTGCTTTTCTTAATTATTTCATTGGCTATAAACCATCCCGGACTGCCTGTATGTTTTCTCAGGAATGAGTTATCAATCTCAGCGCCAAATTTTTTACAGGCTTTTTTCCATCCTGCAAAGTGAAAGGGCATACTGTCGGCAAGAGTACCGTCAAGGTCAAAAATCAATCCTTTAATTCCGGGTTGAATATCGTAAAGCATCTTTTTTAATTTGGGTGCAAATATAAAAAAAAAGACTTTTAAGACACCAATACAATTCATTATACATTGCAGTGTAGTCCCCGAATGGCCAAAATTTATTAACTTGTAGTTGTCCGGAGAAAATGGACTATTATAATGGAATAGTATCTTTCAAATAGTATATTTTGATTACATCATCTATAATATAAAAGATAAATAAAGTATCAAAACTAACATGAATTACAAGGATAAAACCAGAGACGAACTTATAAAAGAGCTGCAGGAATTGCGGCAGGAGTATGATTCGTTAAAAACATCCTACGAAAAAGACATCTCCCGGCATAAGCT
>CAZDOM010000019.1:0-11165 GCA_964507015.1 uncultured Rikenellaceae bacterium
TTAACCTTTCATCAATCAGCGGATTTCCAATTAATTTCCCGCAATTCTTTATTTTTAATGTTGCCGTTGGCGGTAACTGGCCGGGGTATCCTGATGAGACAACAGTTTTCCCTCAGCATATGATTGTGGATTATATAAGGGTTTATCAATAAGAATTGCTTATAAAAATAAAACCGGTTTCGCAGACGCGAACCGGTTTTCAGATTGTGGGCGATGAGGGAGTCGAACCCCCGACTTCCTGCTTGTAAGGCAGGCGCTCTGAACCAACTGAGCTAATCGCCCTTTGTCCGCCGTAGCCTTCTTCGACCTCCGAAGCAAAGCGAAGGAGGTGGCGAAAGCGGGGAAAAGGCGAGTGCAAATATATGTGATTTTTCTAATTTTTTACATAATACCTGAACTTTAATTTGTACTCCATTAAAATATTGTTTAGGACCTAAACAATATTGAGTATTAAGCATTTTAGTCAAAAAAATCAGGCCATTTATACTGTAAGGATATCTATTAGTCAAAGTGTGATATTATGAAAATAATCTCTTTTCCCCAGCTAATGGCTGTTTAAGTACATTTATATAAGGAAGTTACCAGCAGCAACCAAAATAGTTCTTTAAAAGTCTTACTAATGTGTTCAAAACACTTGAAAAATATAGCGTTACAGGTGTACAAAAAATATATATATTCACACCATAATTAAATTGAACAAAAATTTCTGCAGTTCGAATGGGAGGATTATATACTGCAGAGATGTAATTATTTGATATACTGACTGGTAGACTTAAAAGAAGAAACTTAACCTGATCAAATGGAAGTCAATAATCCAATCTTAGAACTTAATTCACCAAATAGCAATTTTTTGCATTCATTTCTTTTTCGGAGTATTCGAATATATAATATTTCAAAATTAGCTACTCTGGCAAGGAGGCTGGTAACAATACTATTATTCCTGGTTTGTTATAATACCATCGTTGAGGCAATTACTTATTACACCAGGGTTCCGGCCGGAAATTGGAGCAGTACAACAACTTGGTCAACTGTTGCTTGCGGAGGTGCAGCGGCTGCATTGATTCCGGGAGCAGGTGATGATGTTCAGATATGCAACGGGCATGTGATAACAGTAGATGGGACATATTCCTGTAATTCACTAACGGTTAATGGTGGAAATTTAGCTTCTGCTGTATTAATTCCTTCACCAAATTCATTAACAGTAAGTGGTGCTACTATATTAACCTCGGACACTAATAATAGATATAAATATATTCAGGTGGGTGGTAATTTTTCAACAGGATCACTAACCATGAATTCAGGATCTAATACTCAGGATGGGTATCTTGAGATAGCAACAGGCACTGCCTCTGTCACCGGAAATATTGTTATGAATGGAGTTAATGCTTTCAGTACTTATATTCTATTTTCAGGTACAGGCACATTAAATGTAGGAGGAACAATTACAGGAGGAGGAATAACTAGTACTGCAGGTGGAGGTCCAAATCCACCGACTTCGGGAACAGTAAATTATAATAATGCAGGAGCACAAAATGTTGGCAATTATATTTATTATAATCTCTCCTTATCCGGTTCAGGTACCAAAACATTGTTGAATAACCTGCAGCTGGGTAACAATCTTTCAATAAACGGTTCTGCAACACTTTATACGAATACGTACTCGATTGCCGGTAGCGCGACCGGAACCTTTATAATGACCTCGGGAACAGGTCTTACACTCGGTAATAATACAAATACCACTGCAGTTTTTTTCCCATCAAACTACACTGCACCAAACATTTCTCTTGATCTGACATCAACAGTCACCTATCAGTCAAATATAAACCAGGTTGTTTCAAATGTACCTGCTTATGGTAATCTTGTTATAGGAGCTACAACAGCCAGTACTACAAAAACCTGTGATGGTAACCTGACCGTTAAAGGCAATCTTTCAGTAAACGGAACATCTGTCTTTTCAGCCAACACTACGGCATCAACGTGGGCCATCGGAGGCAACGCAGCGATAACAGGAACACTTGATTTTGGAACTGTGGCCGCAAATTCCATTTCAATAGGAGGTGACCTGAGCGGTGCTGGAACGATTAACATGACAGGCGCTGGATTAGTTCATATCCTTAACCTTGGAGGTACTAACAATGCCATTTCAACTTTCAATACCACTGATGCCTCAGGAAGTATTGTAGATTATAACCGTGCAGGGGCCCAGCAAGTGTTTGTCAGCACAAACTACCAGAATTTAAATATAACCGGTTCAGGAATAAAGACTATAAGTGCAGCCACGCCTTTGACAATCAGGAGCAATCTCGATATAACAGGCTCTACGCTGGCTTTTAATGCAGGGATCGCCAATACTGTAAACGTTACAGGAAACCTGTCAGGGAACGGTACGATTGATATGAGCCCCGGTGCTCAGGCACATGTACTGAACCTCAGCGGAGCAACAAATACAATTGGAGCACTGATAACTTCCGGTTCAGCAAGTACAATTAATTATATCCGGGCAAGTAATCAGACCGTGTTCGGAAGTCCCAATTACAGTAATCTTTCTTTATCAGGAGCAGGACTGAAAACTCTTCAGGGTTCACTTTCAGTAAATGGAGTACTTACTCTAACCCTTGGTGTGGTGCAGCTGGGAGCATATAATCTTATCCTTGCTTATCCCGCAGCAGGAGCGATCGCAGGCGCTCCGTTTGGGCTGACAAATATGATTGAAACAAATGGTACCGGGTATCTGATTCGTTCCGGAAATATCGATAATAATTTAATTAATCTTACATATCCTGTAGGAAGTGGAGGTTATTATAATCCGGTAGTTATAAATAATTTACCAAGTGTTGGAGCTGCATCCAGAACATTTAAGATAAGGACAGAAGCTACTAATCCAGGGGTATTGACAAACTCCATTAACCGGCGCTGGTATCTGGAGGACTTTTCGAGTAACATCACCACAAACAGTACAACAGTATTTTCATTTCAGTACAATACCGGTGAGATAATAGGTGATCCTCTTTTATTCCAGCCATATACTAACAGCTCCGGAACCTGGGCTCTTGCTGCCGGACCATCTGCTCCCGGTTCAAATCCTGCAACTTCAACAGGAAGTGCCGCAATAAGCGGTGAATGGACTGTTGGTGCTGCAAATACATATTATTCTTACCAGACCGGCTTCTGGGACCAGGCAAGTACATGGACCTTTGATCCGGGCGGAACAACAGGTCCGGGTACAACTATACCGGCACAGAATGACAAGGTTGTAATTCTTTCAGGCCGTACTGTTAGTCTGCAGGCAAACGATTTCACTCAAAACCTCGATATAACAATTAACGACGGAGGTATAATCGACCAGGGTGTTTTTAGATTCGGAAGCACAATGAATGCGCTAAGAGGAGCAGGTACATTAAAATTATCCTCTTCTGATTTCCCGACAGCGACCCTTAATACTTTTGTTACGACTGATGGAGGGACAACTGAATATAACTATGATGGCCAGATGTCAGCTTCCCAGACAACATATTATCACCTGGCAATCAGGACTTCCGGAACAGTTACACAGGTAAGTAATATCACACTTATCGGGGATCTCAGGGTTATTGAGGGAATATTTAAGATAAACGATGCAACTGCCAGAAGGCTCAATCTTATTATTAACGGTAATGTTACCGTAGATAATCCGGGTTCAATAACCGTTGGAATCGGAGGAACAAACGGTACCACAAATCCTTTGGGAATAACAGGTAGCACTAATGGATTTCTTAATTATTATGAACTTGAATCACACAGAGTTCAGATTTTTGGGAATTTCACGAACAACGGATCTGTCAGGTTTACTAATCTGACATACCCCGTTTACAATCAGCTCGCTACAAACGGTTTTGCCACAGTCTATTTCAATGGGTCATCTGATAAAACAGTAACCTGCGACGGTCAGACTGACTTCTATAATCTGGTGATTGATAAGGGTTCTGACCAGACATACAAATTGACAATTAATTCGTCTGCATATTCCAATTTCAGGTTGTATGGTGCAAACATATCCAATGGGAGCACAACTCTTCCCGCCGCCACAACGGCCAATCCCAATCTGAAAAAGGCATTATGGATCAAGAACGGGACGCTGGTGTTACAGGGTTTGACTGTAATTCCTTCTCTTTCGGAAGGAAATACACCTACCGGAGCTATTTCCAGCAGTTTCTTCATACCTGCGAACGGTGCTTTGGTTCTTGACGGGGCAGGCGTGATTGTACAATCAACTGCTGACAGCTATACTGAGATCAACGCTGCATACGGACTTTCAGGTGGCTCAGATACAGATTACGGAATTTTCACTTCAGGGGGGCACAGCGGTCTTGCCATTCTTGGTAAACTTCAGATAAACAATGGATACCTTTCTACCCGTGAATCAGCGGGATTGCTTTATTACAGCTATGCTTCCGGTCAGTTTATACAAAACGGCGGCAAAGTTGACACAAAGCAGTTACACAATCCCGAAGGGGGAACAACAGCTCTGGTATCTTATCTTCAGACAGGCGGAGAGTTAATTATTCGCGGACGTTTTACAAATACAATTAACTATACAGATCCTGATGATCTTATAAATGCACAGATAAACACAGCCAGGGCGTTGAACAGTATTGATAACACAAATGCCGGAATAGGTGCTTTCAGTATCTGCAACAACGCAGCAAACGGTTTTGCAATGAGCGGAGGAACGCTTTCCATTCATGACGTTTGTAATCCGACAACTGCACTTGCTTTTGTGGTTAATTGTCCTGCTTCAAATATAAATGTCACGGGAGGAACCCTGCAAATAATCCCAACAAATGGGAGTGTCCTTGCTGATGCTGATTATCTCATAAATACAACCGGGCCTCTTGCAAATGTTGTGGTAGATGAAGAAAGCGGAACATCGGTTGTAAGGTTGAATACAAATCCTCTTGTTGTGCTCAATGATCTGACGCTTACAGAAGGTGATTTTGTGGCAAATAACATTAATGTCACTGTAGGAGGTAATTTCTTAATTGCCTCAATTGCATCCTACAACGCAGGTAATAATACAACAACTTTTAATGGAACCGGTAATCAGGCCTTCACGATTAACACTGCAACTGCACAGGCATTGAATAAGCTGACCATCACCAAGGTAGCTGGAAAAAGGCTGGATTTTGCAGGAACACAATCTGTAATAAATGTAGCAAGTGATTTCAGGCTTGTCACAGGCATAATGGGTGATAATGGTAATACAATTAATATATCAGGTAATGTTTATAACTCCGGAGTTCACCGGGGAACAGGGAGAATTGTTCTTAACAACACAACCACTTCACAGACGATAGACGGTAACGGAATATTCAGGAACCTTGAACTCAACAATTCGTCGGGAGCTGTCGGATCAGCGCCAGTCTCCCTTCTTGACAATACCACCATAAAAGGGATTCTTACATTATCACAAAACAGACTTTTTAATATTAATACATATAATCTCAGGCTTGATTCTGCTGCATCGGTATCTGGAAGCAGTACGTCAAAATATTTTAAATCAGCAGGTAATGCCGGTGACGGAGGCCTTACAAAAGTATATACTGCCTCATCAACTTCGTTCAACTTTCCGATAGGTGTCGTTAATTATACTCCTGCATCATTGACAGTTAACGGAACTCCTTCTTCTTACGGGTCCATAACGGTAATACCGGTAAACTATGAACACCCGAATGTTACAACCACGGGCAGGAGCCTTACTTATTTCTGGCGTACAAAATCTTCCGGTTTTGACCTGACAGGCGGCTCTGTAACACATAGTTATACTTATGCGGACGCCAATATTGTCACCGGTGGTGATGTAACTGAAGCTGGATATGTAGCTGCCCGGTTTGATGTCCCTTCCAGCTCCTGGTCAAAGGGTTTTATGGATGATGTTGACCATACTATTAATCTTATCGGTGAACCCGGAGCAGGAACTTTTCTGGAGGCCCGTAATTTCATTAATGGAGACTACACTGCAGGTGATGATGATGCAACGAATCCTTTTGGCGTGCCTACCGTATATTACAGCAGACAGAACGGGTGGTGGGGTGATACACTTACCTGGTCCCTGACTGGCCATGCAGGGCTTAATGCATCTGCTGTACCAGGAGCAGCAGATATTGTTATAATAGGGGGGCAGGACTCAGTCTATCTGAATACAAGCTTTGCTGCAGCTAACACTGATATACGAAAGTGCGCAAGTCTACAGATTGCAGCCGGATCTAAACTGGATATCGGAAATAATCCCGGGTCATCCTTCCTCTTTGTTTTGAATTATTCAGGCGGTGGCGGCAACGGGAAAATAAAGCTTTCTGCAACAAACCCGGGTACCGCGAATCCATTTGTTATTCTCTTCCCAACTGGAGATTTTTCTGATTTCAACAATAATGGCGGGACAACACACTACTATACCGGCTGTAACTGTTATGCACAGTTTTACCTGTCACCGATAGTTACTACCTATGGAAATGTTATTTTTTCCCCACGGGTGACTGATAATATAATTTTCCCTAATACGGACGTGACAATACAGGGTAATCTTACAAATTATGGAACTACAAGGGAATCGTGGTTGTGTCCAAGCTGGTATGACGGACCTGCATATGCCGGTGCATCGATGCCATGGCATACTCCCGGGGTATATATTACAATAGAAAAAACTGTTCATATTGAAGGTAACTTCGAAATGAAGGGGGGTACATTCTTCTACACAAGTGATAATAATTTACCACAGCATGTTATTGTTGATGGTGATGTCATAATTGGACAAAATGCAGGACTGGATGTATTATACAATCCAGTATCCAATTATTTTGGAAATACAACTCAATTAAACACTTTAACTATCGGAGGAAACTTAATAAATAATTCTGATTCAGTACGTTTTAACTATAATAATGGCAACAGAATCTGCGATGTAACGTTTATTGGCAGCAACAACGCCTCTGTTACCAACACCTCAGGCACCGCAAAAATTCATTTTCATAATGTTACAGTAAATAAAGGCACCTCACAGGCAACCACTCTGACTGTAAACTTCACAGGAGGAATGTACTTCCAGAATCCCGGTAACAACTGGTTATTCTTACAGAACGGAACACTGATTTATAACAGAACAGGGCATCTGCCTATTTCCACAACCTCAACCTTTACCATTCCATCGTCTGCAGGGCTTACTGTCAATACACCTTCAAACGTATATATCGGTAATGCCTCTGTAAATAATAATGATCTTTATCTTAATGGCAAGCTTACTCTGATAAATGGTAATGTATATGTTGGACCTGTTGCTTCGCCGGCTAACAATAATGATATTGAATATTCCGTTGGAGGAGCATCCACAATTGATATTCGGGGGGGCACACTTTATGTAAACGGGCAGATCCGGAGAAATCCTTCAAGTGCAGCAGGGATTCTGAAGTACTCTCAGAGTGGGGGAACTGTATATGTAAGAGGGCAGGCTTCAAATGTGACAAATGCAAAATTTGAGGTACTTAATACAGGGAGTCAGTTTACAATGACCAACGGCTCACTTTACATTACAAGGGGGAACGGTAATACGGTCACGCCATCTTCACCTTTCGGAGATCTTTATATCAGACCAGCATCCGGTTCGGTAACAGGCGGTACACTCTATTTCACAGATGGAGCAATCGCCGGTGACCAGAACTACTTCCTTGATGCAAATATCCCACTGAATAATCTTATAATTACCGGTGCAGGAGCAGCTGATTCAGCTACAGTAAGGCTCTTAACCAACCCACTGACACTCAATGGCAATCTTACTATTAATACATTCAGTGTATTTAATACCAATAATGTAAATACAACATTTAAAGGTAATTTTATTAACAATCCGGGTCTCAGCGGATATATACCAGGAACAAACCTTACCACATTCAGCGCTTCAAACGGTTCTTCCTATGCAGGTGTGCAAACAATATCAGGTGCAACAAATTTCTATAACCTGACAGTCAGTCCGGGTACCTCGCTGACACTTAACAATTCAGTTACTGTCACCAAAGATCTTACTCTGAGTACAGGATCATTGATAATGGGAGGCAACTCTGTTACTCTCCTTGGGGACGTTCAGAACAATGCCAGTTATACCGATAACAATACTGTCGGAAGCGGACTTATACTGAATGGAACCACTCAGCAGCAGATTTCAGGAACCGGATCATTTGCGAGGCTGACGCTGAATAACCCGGCCGGAGCAAGGATTGAAAACAATATTACCTTAACAGAAGACCTGACACTGACTCTGGGGATCCTGGATATCAAGAAATATCTCTTAACTCTCGGCGTAAACAGCAATATCCAGGGAGGTCCTTTTAATGCTGCCAAGATGATTACTTCAGACGGCGTTTTCAGTAATGTTGGGGTTCGTAAGTTTTTCAATCCTGGTCCATCAACATTCGAATATCCTATCGGTACGGCAGGGAAATATACACCTGCACAGCTGACAATAAATACGAATAATACAACTGGTTTTGTAAGGATAAACAATATCAGCAGCAGACATCCTGCTGTCTATGATCCAGCCAATGCGCTCAACTATTACTGGGAAGTTCAAAGCTCAGGTATCAGTAATTTTACGGGAAGCCTCGTACTTAATTATCTGGAGAACGATGTTATAGGTGATGAGCCTAATTACAGAACTGCCAGATTGGTGATTCCCGGTTCAACATGGAATATCACACCCGGTGTGAATCCGGCACTCAATACCATAACTTCAACATACGGCCCCGTTGCTACAAATAATATCAGTGGAGAATATACGGCAGGTATTGCCTCTGCTTTCTTTACAAATGTTCCTGTCTTTACTTCAAACAAAGATGGAGACTGGACCGATGAAACAATATGGGACAACACAGGAGGTGATCCTTTTGCATGTCCCGCAGATGGTCCGAACGGATTCATTGTGAATGTAAACCATACTGTTTACCTGGATGCAAATTATTGCTCAGCGTACAGGATAACAATTAATGATACACTTAAAGTAATAACACCTTATTTCGGACATAATCTTGGGACTGTATATGGCAGCGGTGTATTATACCTGGAGAATGGCACATTCCCTGCCGGTGTTTATACATCATTCATGGATTGTGCAAATCATTCAACATTAGAATATGGAGGAATAGGTAACTATACTTTCATAGCAGATCTTTTTGACCGTATACCCAATCTTGTTATTTCAGGTTCCGGAACCCGTGTACTGCCGAATCTGGATTTGATAATCTGCGACACACTTACAATTGATGGTCCAATTCTCGATAACAGCATATATAATAAAAAGCTTACCATCCAGGGCGGCATGAAACACCTGTCCGGAACCTTTATTTCAGGAACAGGAGCACGCGCAGTTGTTTCATTTGCAGGTTCAGCCCCTCAACTCATTGGAGGCTCTTTAGGTAATTTCACCGGTTCAAGCGCATTCAACCATTTTGAAGTAAATAACAGTGCAGGACTTACAGTTAAAGATGGAGGAGCAATTGAGGTTAAGGGTAACTTATTACTTACCAGTGGATTGATAAATACAGGAGCAGGCAGGACACTGACAATTACCAACTCAACTATCAATAGCGTTGTTCCGTCAGGAGGCAGTTCTGCATCATTTATTGACGGGCCTCTTATCAAGAAAATAAACCAGTACGATAACTTCCTGTATCCGATTGGTATTAACAAATCAGGCTCATATGTCCTTGGTAATAAGCTGAATATTTCATCTGCACGGCCTGGTCCGGCCTTATGGATGGCACAGTACCATAATCCGAATCCGACCTCTTTATCATTTGCAGCACCGCTCATGGGTGTAAGCTCTATGGAGTATTTCACAATAGGTACTGTAACCAGTAGCAGATCTTATGTAAACATAAATTGGACTCCTACCAGCGATGTCAATCCAGTTGTTGCAGGAGGCATATCCAATATCAGAGTTGCTTACAATAATGCAGGGTCATGGACTCAACTGGCGACAACTTCTGTCGGAGATGATTCTAACGGGACAGCTTCAACTTCAGGATTATTTACCTTTGCAGATACAACAGATTTCACCCTTGCATCAGTAACTCCTCTTATCCCGTTTGCTCAGTTCAATCCATCCGGCCCTGTATGCGGCAGCGCCGGTATCCCGGTATCATTTTTAGCCCCCGGGCCAATACTTTTTGATTATATACTATATTATGAGGTTGAAGGAACTCCGCAATCGGTAACAATTTCATCAGTTCCCTATACATTGCCAACACCGGTGTCAGGAGTCTATCAACTCACAGGTTTTGAATATGATGGCGGAGCAGAGACAGGAGTGGTCGATGCTACACCTTTAACAGTCTATCCTGAACCTTCTGTAGCATACGCAGGCACTGATCAGACTTTATGCGGTATCACTACAACAAATCTTGATGCGGATCCGGTTGTTGAGGGAGTCGGATTGTGGAGTATTGTAAGCGGAACAGGAGGAACAATAATCACACCATCAGATTCCTTAAGCCAGTTCATAGGTTTGAACGGGAATTCCTATACTTTAAGATGGACTATCACCAGCGGAACATGCATATCATCAGATGATGTTGTTATTAATTTCACAATACTGCCTGATCCGCCAACAGCAACAACACCACAGGATTTTTGTCCCGGAGCACAGATATCAGATATCATTGCCACAGCACCTGTTGGCTGTACCATAGACTGGTACGATAATCCTTCAGGACCTGCCTACCTGCCTGGAACAACTCCGCTCATCAATGGTACAACATATTATGCTGAATCAAACGGGGGAGGAGGTTGTCTCAGTCTTACCAGGACAGCTGTACTTGTACAGGTTGACGATAGTGAATTACCTGTTATTACATGCCCGGGAGATCTTACGGCTATATGTGATATTTCTGAACAGCCCGCATATGGAAGCTATGCAGAATTTACAGCTGCAGGGGGAAGTGCAACGGATAATTGCGGTATAGATCTGGTAAGTTTTTTTATGGCAAGTGAAATCAGTGATGCTGCAACATGTCCTGAAACTATTACCCGGACATATCAGATATCAGATGTTTATGGGAATATAGGTACATGTCAGCAGGATATTGTGATAGATGATGTAACACCACCGACGGCAAGTGATCCGGCAGCTGTCAATGTAGAGT
>CAZDOM010000019.1:11265-37402 GCA_964507015.1 uncultured Rikenellaceae bacterium
TACCGATGACTGTGGTAATTCTATCAATGTCAACCAGACGATCACCATAGATGATAACACAGATCCGGTAATAAATAACTGCCCTTCAGATATAACAGTATCTAACGATCCTGGAAATTGTTCAGCATCAGTAACATGGATAGCACCTACAGCAACTGATAATTGTGGATTAGCCAGCTTTGTAAGTTCTCATAATCCCGGAGATGTATTCCCTGTAGGAATAACTACTGTGACATATACAGCTACAGATGATTGCGGAAATATATCAACATGTATATTTGATATAACTGTAAATGATAATACACCACCGATACCTGATATTGATCCGCTGCCTGATATCACTGACGAATGTTCAGTATCAGTACTTACAGCACCTACAGCAACTGATAACTGCGGAGGAGTAATTACTGTCACTCATGATGCCACACTACCAATTACAATACAGGGTACGACAGTTGTTACCTGGACTTATGATGACGGTAATGGCAATACAACAACACAGACACAGAATGTAATAATAACAGATGTTACAGCACCAGTACCTGATTTAGATCCGCTACCTGATATAACAGACGAATGTTCAGTATCAGTACTTACAGCACCTACAGCAACTGATAACTGCGGAGGAGTGGTCACTGTAACACATGATGCCGTACTTCCTGTCACAACACAGGGTACAACAGTAGTTACCTGGACCTATGATGACGGTAATGGTAACATTACAACACAGACACAAAATATTGTGATCGATGATGTTACACCACCAGTACCAGATATTGATCCGCTACCGGATATCATTGCCGAGTGTTCTGTTAATACACTTACAGCTCCAACAGCAACAGATAATTGTGTTGGTGCCGTAACCGGAACACATACTGCAACCTTACCTATAACCAGCAATACGGTCGTAACCTGGACCTACGATGACGATAATGGAAACACTATTACACAGACACAAAATATTGTGATAAATGATATTACTGCACCAATACCAGATGTTGATCCACTGCCGGATATCACCGATGAGTGTTCAATTGCAACATTAACTGCCCCAACGTCTACTGATAACTGTGCGGGAACAATAACCGGTACTCATACTATTACGCTACCCGTAACAACCCAGGGTACAACAATTATTACCTGGACCTATGATGACGGTAATGGTAATATTACTACACAGACACAGAATATTATCCTGGCAGATACTGAATTGCCTGTAATTACCTGTTCGTCAGATATTGATCAATATGAAGATACCGGTTTTAATTATGCAACAGTAATAGTCCCGGATGCTGTTATCTCTGATAATTGTACTGTTTCAACTCTTACATGGACTATGACAGGGACAACAGTAGCCTTATCCCCGACAACCGGAATCAATCAGGTTGGAACATATATTTTCAATACCGATACAACAACTGTTTCATATATTGTAACTGATGAAACCGGAAATAATAACGTATGCAGTTTTGATGTAATAATCTCTCCGCCGCCTCCATTGTCAGGTACTATTATTTCTCAAACCGATGTTTACTGCTTTGGTGAATCTACAGGAAGTGTTACAGTAAGTGGTTCAGGCGGAGTACCACCTTATGAATACAGCATCGACGGAACTAATTTCCAGTCATCAGACACTTTTAATTCTCTGGCAGCAGTATCCTATACAGTAACTGTACGTGATATAGAAATGACGACATTTGATATAGCTGTTACTATATCAGGACCTGTTTCAGCACTGACTGTTTCTACAACTCAAACAGATAATATTTGTTATGGAGGAACAACTGGAACAGCTACGGCAACGGCAAGTGGAGGTACATCTCCATATTATTATTCATGGGATACAACGCCTGAACAGACAACAGCTACAGCAACCGGACTGGCTACAGGAACATACACTATTACGGTAACCGATGCAAATGGTTGTATTAATTACGCTAACGTTCCTATTACTGAACCTTCAGAAATTACAATATCTATTACTAATATAAATGTACTATGTAACGGCGGAGCTGATGGAACAGCTACTGCAGTAGTCACCGGAGGTACTGGTACCTATACCTACTCATGGGATACATCGCCTGTCCAGGCAGGTGCAACTGCAACCGGGCTGGCAGCAGGTTCCTATATAGTAACTGTTACTGATATTAACGGTTGTATTAAAACAGAAACAGTGGAGATAACAGAGCCAGAAGCACTTTCTCTGGATGCAACCCCTGCTAATGCTTCATGCCCTGATGTGGCTGATGGCGAAATAACTTTGAATATTACAGGTGGAACATCTCCTTACAGTGTTATATGGTCTGATGGTATTACCACCCAGAACAGGACAGCGCTGCTTCCCGATACATACAACGTTGTTGTTACTGATGCTAATGGTTGTGCTGAATCACTTAATATAGATGTTGGTTATAATGTGTCATTCAACTGTATAGTGATACCGGATATTATTACCCCAAACAATGATGGTTATAATGATGAGTGGTTAATAAGGAATATTGATATGTATCCTGATGCTGAAATATCGATCTTTACAAGGTGGGGAAGAATGATTTATCATGAAAGAAATATTCTGTCAAATCCATGGGATGGAACTTTTAAAGGAAAACTTGTTCCTACCGATTCTTATCATTATATTTTGGACCTGAATGACGGATCACAAACAAGGTCTGGTGTAATAAGTGTAATAAGGGAAGAATAAGAATTATATTTGAAGGATTTTTATGAAACATAAAAGAAGTATAATATTCCTGGTCATAGTGATCATGCTTTGCGGGGAAGCGATTTCTCAACAGGTGCCGATGTATAGTCAGTACATAATGAATGGTTTCCTGATAAATCCTTCATTTGCCGGAAGAGATGGATATACAACTGTGAATCTTACTGTCAGAGAGCAATGGGTAGGGATGGATCAGGCTCCGGGAACATATGCAGCCAGCTTCCAGACACGTATACTTAAAAACAGTTATATATCAAAAGCTACTTCAGTTCGCAAGAAGCTGGTACTCCCAACAAAAGGTGGTAATGTTGGCCTTGGAGGGTATATCTTCAATGATCAGAACGGTATTATGCGCCGTACAGGTATACAGTTTGCCTATGCTTATCATATCCAGATGGGACAAACAAGCGGATACCCGAATAATCTTGCTTTTGGTCTTGCTCTCACTGCTTATCAGTTTGCAATAAATACCGATGGATTGATCTATGATCCCGATGATCCTTTACTCAATAATTATGACAGATCAGTATTTATCCCAGACTTTAATTTTGGTGCCAGTTTTACTACAGCAAAGTACTATGCGGGGTTTGCAATGACCAATATGTTCAGGGGTCAGCTTCTGTTTGCTGATACAACTGACACAAAAAGAACAGAGCTGGGACACTACTTTCTCACAGGAGGAATGAAATTCGTTTTAAATACTGACTGGACCCTGGAGCCATCGGCATTTATCAAATCGTCAGACATGTTCTTTAAGTCAATTCAGATGGACCTTACAGCGAGGGTATATTTTAAGGAAGACTATTGGGCAGGTTTATCGTGGAGAACAAATGATGCGATCATCCTAATGATGGGTCTGAGATATGATCGGTTCTACTTTGCCTACGCAGTTGATTTCACGTTAACCGATATCAGGAGGCAAAGTTTCGGTACACATGAACTGACTTTGGCGGTAAAATTTGGAGAGAGTGCCAGAAGATATCGCTGGATAAACTCATATTAATTCTATTTGTTTATATATAATATGTCTGTTGGTATCGTAAGAAGAATAACCGGTACCTTTTTGCTGCTTGTACTGTTTAATGTAAAAGGTTATTCTCAGACCGGTTCTTCCCATCATGTAAGATTGATGTTCTATAATGTTGAGAATCTCTTTGATATCTATGATGATCCTCTCACTGAAGATGAAGAATTCCTCCCTGGTGGAATCAGGAGATGGAATTATCATAGATATAGCAGGAAGATAAACTCAATCTACAAGACAATCATTGCTGCCGGTGAGTGGGAACCTCCTGCAATTATAGCCTTTTGTGAGATAGAGAACAGACAGGTATTGCAGAATTTGATTAATAATACCAATTTATCAAAATATAAATACAGTATTGTCCATGAGGATTCCCCTGACGAAAGGGGAATAGATGTTTGTCTTATTTACAGGAAGGAGCTGATATGCCTGATAGATTATTCCTATCTAAAAACCTTGAGTGTAACCGGAGCAGATTACAGAACCCGTGATGTTCTTTACTCAAGGTTCCTGGTTAACCAGGATACTGTTCATCTCTTTATTAATCACTGGCCTTCAAGGAGGGGGGGAATGCTGGCAGGTGAAACCCAGAGAATTAATATTGCAAAAATGGTCCGTGAAAGGGTAGATTCAATTTTATGTAAATCAAGTACAGGTGTCAATATTATTGTAATGGGCGATTTTAATGCTTCTCCCGGAGACAAGGTAATGGAGATATTGACAGGGAAGGATGAGAATGGAACGCATCTGATCAATCTTTCGGAAAACATTCCGGTTGGACATGGAACCTACAGATATATGGGTACATGGGAAACAATTGACCAGGTAATTGTTTCAGAAGAGCTATTAAGGAGTAACAAAGAGTTATTAACTGAACCCGGATTGCTGCAAGTATTTCGTCCGGAGTTTCTTTTAAAAGAAGATTCAAAATATCCGGGATTATCTCCCTTCTCCACATATTCAGGTTACAGGTACCAGGGTGGGTATAGCGATCATCTTCCTGTTTTACTTGACTTAAAATTAAGATAGATCTGCAGTATCAACGGGCTTAAGGCCAATCTCTTTACCCTTCTCAATCATAAATTTTCTGGCAGCTTTATAGTTATTTGGGATTAGTCCATCCAGTATAGCTTCCCTAATAGCATTCTTTATTATTCCAACCTCTTTCCCGGGGCTGATCCCGAAAGTCCGTATTATCTCTCCACCATCAACCGGAGGCTGAAAATTACGCAATGCATCTTTCTCTTCAATTTCCTTCAGCTTTTTTCTTACATATCTGAAGTTTTCCAGATGTCTGGCTTTTTTTTCTTCATTCTTTGATGTTATATCTGCCTCACACAGTATCATCAGATCATCGATATCGTCACCTGCCTCAAATAGCAGCCTTCTTACTGCCGAATCAGTTATCTCCTCCTGCGATAATGCAATTGGTCTCAAGTGAAGATCGACCATTTTCTGAACAAATTTCATCTTTTCATTAAGAGGCAGCTTAAGCTTCCTGAAAATATCAGGTATCATTTTTGAACCGATATATTCATGGCCGTGAAATGACCAGCCGCTTTCAGGTGTGTATTTTTTTGTGACAGGTTTGGCAATATCATGCAGAAGAGCCGCCCATCTGAGCCATAGATTATCAGATACTTTAGCGATATTATCCACTACTTTTACTGAGTGATGAAAATTATCTTTGTGTGCCTTGCCATCTTTAACATCAACACCTTTCATATTATCAAGTTCAGGGAAAATTATCGGTAAAAGACCGGCTTTTTCGAGCAGGATGAACCCGGTTGAGGGACGATCACTCATGATTATTTTATTAATTTCTGTGATGATCCTCTCCTGTGAAACGATCTTTATTCGTTCAGCATTACGTTTTATTGAATTGAATGTATTTTTTTCAATTGTGAAATGAAGTTGTGTGGCAAAACGTATAGCCCTCATCATCCTTAACGGATCGTCAGAAAATGTTATATCAGGATCAAGCGGGGTTCGGATGATTTTATTCTTAAGATCCTCAATACCTTCGAAGGGATCAAGAAATTCACCAAAGGTCTCTTTATTCAGACTGATAGCAAGTGCATTAATCGTAAAATCTCTTCTCTTCTGATCATCCTCGAGAGTTCCATTTTCAACCACAGGCTTCCTTGAACCTCTTCTGTATGATTCTTTTCTGGCTCCCACAAATTCAAGCTCAAAATCATCCCACCTGAACATTGCTGTGCCGAAATTTTTGAATACACTTACTTTAATATTCTTATTTATACTCCCCGCAACTTTTCTGGCAATATCAATCCCGTTACCTATTACTACTATGTCAATATCTTTTTCCGGATGCTCCCTTTTTAAAAGACTATCTCTTACCCAGCCCCCTATAACAAATGCCTTAATTCCTTCATTGGTTACTACCTCTGAAAGAGTCTTAAAAACCCTGTCATCCAGACATATGTTCATATATAGATATGACAATTTGTTAATAAACCATGACAAAGTTACAATTAATATGTAATTTTATATAAAATAGGGATAAGGCTCACATATGGCATAATGATTGTATCATTTCAAACAATTTAAGTATTAAGGTGTTTAATCTAATAAAAACGATATGATAGAGCATTTAACAAAAGAGACATTTTTAAGTAAAGTATTCAATTACGAAAAGAATAAGGAGTGGAAATTTGAAGGTAAAAATCCTTGTATTATAGATTTCTATGCTGACTGGTGCGGCCCATGTAAAATTGTTGCTCCTATACTTGAAGAATTAGCAACCGATTTTGAAGGTAAATTGGATGTTTATAAGGTAAATACCGAAGAAGAACAGGAACTGGCTGCTGCCTTTGGTATAAGAAGTATACCCTCATTCCTCTTTGTTCCGGCTGAAGGACAACCTCAGATGGCTATGGGAGCTTTACCCAGGGAAACATTCATTAAAGCATTTAAAGATGTCCTTGGTGTAGAAAAATAAGCAGTTCGTCAAAAAAACCTGCCATACATTAAAATATACATATTCCATTGAAACATTTTAAACCTTCGGTTCGTTAAAAGGATAACAGCAGTAACGGAAGGTTTAAGGAATTTTTTTCATGGATTTAGGTTTAGGGTAGTTATAAATCAGGACTTCGGTCCTGATTTATTTTATACCAGATCCTTGAAAATGCTGTTTATCTCCTCTTCTGTTGTCCGAAGTTTCTTCTGGCATTGCCTTATAAGTTCCGATGCCCTTTTTACCTCTTCTGACAGCCTGTCAACATCAAGAACTCCTTTTTCTATATTCTGGAGTATCTTTTCTATTTCAGTCACTGCCTCATTAAATGAAAATGTTTTTTTTGTCATATCTTTTTATTAAATCATGCGATTATGCGATTATGCGATCGTGCAATCATGTAATCATATAGTTATTGTTAATTATTTGTTTGTCCCTTATATCTTGCACCTTGTCCTTTGTGACTTGATCCTTATCCCTTGTACCTTGAACCTTGTACCTTTTCAGTTACCTTACTTTTTAATCTGCCGTCGCTGAATAGTGTTTCAATTGTCTCATCAGGTTTAACCTGCATGATACTTTTTATTATTTTACCGTTAAATGATGTTATTGTATATCCTCTTCTGATTACAGCTACGGGGTCAAGTATTCTGATCCTGTGCTCAAGTTCCTCAGTTCTTTTATGGCTCTTTTCAATGTGATTTATCGATTTTTCACGTAGGTCATGCCATTTGTTTTCGATCGTAATATTCATAAGGCTTGAAAAATGACCTGTTCCGGAAACGATTTTTGATATCTGTGTTGCCGGAATAAGGCTTGCCCTGGCAATAAATTCCCTTCCTGAATTTATCATTTCAATAATCCTGTTTGACAGTTCCTCTTTAAGATCAGAGATCATTAATTTTGCCATGGGTATTAGTTTCATTCGTGATACTTCCAGTTTTGTTCGGTTATCTTCAATTATAATCCTGGAGGCGTTGACTATTTCATTACTCATCTCCTCAATCTGGCTTTCAACCTTCTCAATACATTCTATAAGATGATCGGCTACAGCTGTCGGGGTCTTAAGTGATCTGAATGCTACCAGGTCGGTAACTGAGAGGTCTTTTTCATGCCCTATCCCGGTAATTACCGGCAGGGGGAACTGTGTAATATGATATGCAATATCATAACTATCAAACCAGCTTAGATCACTTTGGGAGCCGCCACCTCTTATAATAGCAACAACATCAAAAAGATCTGTATGATCAGCAATTCTGTCAAGAGCATTTAAAACGCTCTGTTCCGTTTCCTTTCCCTGCATTATTGTATCAAAGAGAACAGGATAGAACACATAACCAAAACTGTTTGATTTAAGGTGATTCGTGAAATCAGTATATCCTGCCGCGCCTTTAGATGATATTATTGCAATTTTTTGAGGCACAAGAGGAAATGCAAGTTCTTTATTCATTGTAAAAACACCTTCATCCTCTAGCTTCTTAATGATCATCTGGCGTTTAAGTGCCATTTCTCCTATCGTGAATGAAGGATCAATGTCTGAAATGATAAGACTCAATCCATACAGTTCATGATATTCAATTTTGATCCTGACCAGGACTTTCATTCCTTCCTTCAGTTGTTCCCCCGTAACGTTTTCAAAAAGTGACTTAAGGAATAAGTATCGTTTGTTCCATATAATTGCCTTTACTCTTGCCCTTGTATTCTTTTCATCAGGATGTTTTTCTATTAGTTCAAGATAACAATGACCAGCATAATTCTCCTTAATCTCCGATATTTCAGCAACAATCCAGTACATGTCAGGAAGGGCCATATAGATAGCATCCCTGATAATGAGCTGTAATTCTGTTAAGGAGAGTCTTTCAGTCATTATCAATCACTGATTTTTATGATCTTTTGGGTAAAGATACTATTATCTGTTTTTATTCTTATAAAATAGAGGCCGTCTCTTCTGTTTATGAGGTTCTGTATCTTTAATGTTCTTCCGGCATATCCGGGTATATTTTTCCTATAAAGGGTAACTCCCGATACATTAAATATTTCTATAGCAATTGTCCCGGGATCTTCTCTGAAAATGACCTCGACCTCTCCTGTTGTAGGATTTGGTCCTGTTATAAATTCCATAGTTGGTTTAACGATATAAATATCCTGAAGCCTGTGGAGTGCTTTTAACATATCAGGAGTACCATATCCGTAGAGAGAGTCCGGAAAACTGTACCTGTCGGCTGTGTTGTGAAGAGACTCAATTATTTCAGTATTTTCTGCTTTAGGGACAGCCTGTATAAGGCAGGCTGCCATCCCGCTTAATACCGGGCATGAAAATGAGGTTCCGCTGGATTTTTTAATCGTTGAGATATCAACTTGAACAGCTACGTTTACTCCCATTGTTGTGTTATCAGGTTTTATTCTTCCGTCAGCTGCCGGACCAGCTGAAGAGAATGCGGAAATAATATTATTCCCTTCAACAGCACCGGAGGCAATTACACTGTCACCATCTGATGGGGCCAATATTCGAAGCCAGGTCTTATTTCGTTCATTTCCTGCACTGCTTATAACAAGTATTCCTTTGGAAGCTGCTATATCTGCTGCTATTGTAACGAATGCACTGTTCCCATCCATGTCGGAATATTTATAATCAAGAGAAGGATCATCAAAAATAAAATACCCAAGAGATGAGGATATTATATCAGCGCCGGCAGAGTCAGCATATTCAGCAGCAGCAACCCAGTAATCTTCTTCAACTGAAAATTCACTCTCTGTATCTTCTGTCCTGAAGAGCAGGTAATCAGCTCCTGGGGCAGTTCCCTGAATCTGATCCTCAATTTCTCCTGCAAGGACAGAAAGAACGGCAGTCCCGTGCTTATGAAAACTATATACGAATTCTCTATTATTGACAAAGTCATATGTCCCTTTTATCCCTTTACGGTTTCTCAGGTGCTTAAGGGAGGATATTAAATCGGCATTTAAGAATCCCCCGTCAAGAACAGCTATCAGTACCCCATATCCGTTAAATCCAGATGCATGGAGCAGATTACCATTGATCATTGTCAGAGGCCTGTCATAGGGGAAATCGTCAGCCTGGTAAAGAGGGAAATCAAGCTTGTCAGAGTAACTGCTTTTTGAACCGGGACTTTTTACCAGTTTTACATCTTTTACATACGGGAGAGTATAAAGAATAGCGGGATCAAAAGGATTAGTGGCTTTAAAAAGTCCTGTATTCATCCATTTGGATGTTGTATGAAGAGTCAAACCTGATGATGAAACTCCATTAAGATATTCAGAGTATACCGGGATGTCATATATATCTGGTACTGTCATCCCTGATTTTTCCCTCCGTTTTATTGCTCTTTCAGATAAAAGGAGAGAAGGAGGAAAATCTTCGATATGGTTTTCTCCCTTATCAGTAAAGGTAACCCTGTAAAAATAATTGTATTGAACATCCTGCCCGGATGATGAAATACTCATACAAATAAATGCCAGGAAAGCAATTATAAAATCAAACATTATCTAATCTCCCCGTTTTTCTCAGGGTCAACAACATTTACACTGGTTTTTTCAAGATTATCAATCAGGTTTGTTGCATCAATATCCATCTGGCGGTCATCAGTATGTCCTGCTACATAATTGATCTTATACCTGATGGTTCCGTCTTTGTTGTAGAAGAACCAGGTCCCTTCACGCAGGTTTTCCTTATAGAATCCCAATATCTCGGGGATTCCGTCTTCATACCATACTTCATACTTACCATTCCGCTTATCACATGACAGATATGCTTTGAGTAATTGTTTCCCATTTGGATGAAATCGCAGCCATTCTCCTTCGCGTTTATCACTATTATAGAATACTCTTTCTGCAACAGATCCGTCAGGATAGTATTTCAGTGATCCCCCATTTCTTATATTATTTGAATAGGACTCCTCGCATATTAAATATCCATCCATGGAGGCGGAATAGAATTTCCATTTTCCCTCTTTCTTCTGGTTGACATATCTTCCTATAGATGCTGTTAAACCATTGTAATGAAAAATTGTCGCATCGGCTGTATCTCCATCTTCACTATAAATAAGGATTGATTTCAGGGATTCATTTTCATAATATCTTTTAAACTCGCCAACGGGATGATCATCTTTGAATATACCCTCATATAATTTACTCCCGTTGGGATATCTTTTTATCCAATATCCCTGTTTCCTGCCAAGCTGGTCGATCTGATTATTCTGTATTCCTGTCTGGCATTCTGCTGATACAGAAAATACTAATAATGTGATAATTGTGAATATTCTGATAATCATGGGAAAGAAACGTAAAATATTACATAAAAGTACAAAAAGCATTTTCAGAAAATAATAAAATAACCGCAAAGTTCGCGAAGACTTGCAAAGTACGCAAAGAAATATATTTTGCTTTGCGGTCCTTATTTCTACTTAGCGATCTCTACGGTTAAATTATCTGATTCCGGGATAATAATTATTTTACCTCTTCGAAATCAACGTCAGTTACTTCATCATTACCACCTTTGGTTTTATCACCTTGCGAATCCTCTCCGGATTGATCTGGTCCAGGTTGAGCAGCACCCTGACCTGAAGCCTGTGTATTTTTATACATTTCTTCTGAAGCAGCCTGCCAGACAGCATTAAGTTCAGCCAATGCTTTATCTATTGCATCAATATCCTGGCTTTTATGTGCTTCTTTAAGCTTAGCCAGTGCATCTTCAATAGCCGGTTTTTTATCAGCAGGGATCTTGTCGCCGAATTCTTTCAGTTGTTTTTCAGTTGTGAAGATCATGCTGTCGGCAGCATTTAACTTATCAACTTTTTCTTTTGTTTGTTTATCAGCTTCAGCGTTAGCCTGAGCTTCTTCGCGCATTTTCTTTATTTCGTCATCACTCAATCCTGAGGAAGCTTCTATTCTGATTCGTTGTTCTTTACCTGTGCCACGGTCTTTTGCTGTAACATGAAGGATGCCATTAGCATCAATATCAAATGTAACCTCAATCTGGGGCACTCCACGTGGAGCAGGAGGAATACCATCAAGATGGAATCGGCCTATCGTTTTATTCCCTCCAGCTATTGGTCTTTCTCCCTGTAGGACATGAATTTCAACAGAGGGCTGACTGTCTGCAGCTGTGGTAAATACCTCAGTTTTTTTAGTAGGTATAGTTGTGTTTGCTTCTATTAGCCTTGTCATTACACCACCCATAGTCTCTATACCCAGTGAGAGAGGAGTTACATCAAGCAGAAGAACATCTTTGACTTCTCCTGTAAGTACACCTCCCTGTATTGCAGCACCTACGGCAACCACTTCGTCAGGGTTGACACCTTTTGAAGGAGTCTTTCCAAAAAATTTCTCAACTAGCTGCTGGATTGCAGGTATACGTGTTGACCCGCCAACCAGTAAAACCTCGTCTATATCTGATGCTTTATAACCTGAGTCATCAAGCGCCTTCTGGCAGGGCCCTAAACAGGATTGGAAGAGCTTATCACATATCTTTTCAAAATTAGCACGTGTCAGTGATTTTACAAGATGTTTTGGAATACCGTCCACAGGCATAATATATGGAAGGTTTATTTCAGTAGATGTTGAACTGGAAAGTTCAATTTTTGCCTTCTCAGCAGCCTCTTTAAGCCGCTGGAGTGCCATCGGGTCTTTCCTGAGGTCAATTCCTTCATCCTTCAGGAACTCTTCGGCCAGCCAGTCTATTATCAGGTGATCAAAATCATCACCACCAAGATGAGTATCCCCATTCGTTGATTTAACTTCAAAAACACCATCTCCTAACTCGAGGATTGAGATATCGAATGTTCCACCTCCGAGATCAAAAACCGCAATTCTGAGATCCTGTGACTTTTTGTCAAGTCCGTATGCCAGTGATGCTGCCGTAGGCTCATTGATTATCCTTTTTACATTAAGTCCGGCTATCTCACCGGCCTCTTTAGTCGCCTGCCGCTGTGAATCACTGAAATATGCGGGTACAGTAATAACCGCATCAGTTACTTCTGTTCCAAGATAATCTTCAGCTGTCTTTTTCATTTTCTGAAGTATCATTGCTGATATTTCCTGCGGAGAATAGAGCCTGCTATCAATTTTTACTCTTGGAGTATTATTATCTCCTTTAACAACATTATAGGTTACTCTTTTTATTTCTTTATCAAGTTTGTCATATGTTTCACCCATGAACCTTTTTATAGAATATACGGTGTGTTTTGCGTTGGTAATAGCCTGTCGTTTGGCAGGATCACCTATTTTACGCTCCCCTTTATCAACAAAGGCAACAATAGATGGAGTAGTTCTCTTTCCTTCGCTGTTCGGAATAACAACAGGTTCGTTGCCTTCCATTACAGCAACACAAGAGTTTGTAGTTCCAAGGTCTATACCAATTATCTTTCCCATTTTATATTAATTTATAATGTTTCTAATTTGATTATTTTTTATGCAATGATTATGCCATTCGCATTAACTGACAAAACGGCAGTGACAATTACCCGGTCTGTCGGAATTAAAAGAAATTAATACCTTTGTGATTCATAATAATAGAATACTGTTATGTCGATACACAAGACTGTTAAAAAGATTACAACTCATGTTCTTTATGAGATGAAGCTTAAAGGTGAGAAGATCGCAATGCTCACGGCTTATGATTATTCAATTGCCAGAATACTTGATGAAGCTGAAATTGATGTCATCCTGGTAGGGGATTCAGCCTCTAATGTAATGGCTGGATTCGATACCACGCTTCCTATTACACTTGATAATATGATTTATCATGCTGCCTCTGTGGTAAGAGCAGTAAAAAGGGCCCTGGTTGTTGTTGATCTCCCATTCGGTACATATCAGGGCAATTCAAAGGAGGCGCTGGCTTCATCAATAAGGATAATGAAGGAAACAGGTGCATCGGCAGTAAAGCTTGAGGGTGGATCCCAGATTGAAGAATCTATTGAAAGAATACTTTCGGCCGGGATTCCAGTGATGGGTCATCTCGGACTTACCCCGCAGGCCATACATAAATTCGGAACTTATGTGGTAAGAGCCCAGAAAGAGGAGGAGGCTATAAGACTTATGGATGATGCTAAATTGCTTGAGAAACTTGGATGTTTTGCTATAGTTCTTGAAAAGATTCCGGCAAAGCTGGCAGAGGAGGTCACAAATCACGTTAAGATACCTGTAATTGGAATAGGAGCAGGTCTAAAAACCGATGGACAGGTTCTTGTACTTCATGATATGCTTGGTATTACACAGGAGTTTTCTCCTCGTTTTTTGCGTAGATATCATAATCTCTATGCTGAAATAAAAGGGGCTGTTCAGAATTATATCAATGATGTAAAGACCCTTCAGTTTCCAAATGAAAAGGAGCAGTATTAGTCATGTTTACTGTTCTTTACGAGGATAATCATATAATTGCTGTAGATAAAAGATCATCTGACCTTTCACAGGGAGATAAAACGGGAGATATATCTCTCGATACTGAAATAAAGAAATATATAGCTCAGAAATACAATAAACCCGGTGAGGCATTTCTGGGAGTGGTACACCGGCTTGACAGGCCGGTGAGCGGTGTAATTATTTATGCAAGAACATCCAAAGCACTGACACGGCTTAATGAGATGTTCAGAACCGGCCAGGTGAAAAAAACATACCTGGCTATTGTGCAGGAGATACCCCCGGCTGATGAAGCTACTATTACCCATTACCTCAAGAAAAACGAAAAACAGAATAAGACATTTGTGTATGATATAGAGGTAAAGGGCTCTAAAGAGGCGAGCCTTACTTATAAACTGGCAGGCAGGGTGGATCGTTATTATATGATTGAAATACAGTTACATACAGGTAGGCATCACCAGATAAGAGCCCAGCTTGCAAAGATTGGGTGCCCGGTAAAGGGTGATCTTAAATATGGTTATCCCAGATCTAATCCTGATGGAGGAATCAGCCTCATATCGAGGAGAGTGGAGTTTATACATCCTGTAAAGAAAGAGAAGTTGGTGATAACAGCCCCTTTCCCGGAAACTGATATATGGGGGAAATTCAGTATGTAAAAAAGAAAATGAGCCGGGAATATCCTGACTCATTTTCGGGAATGAACATGAAAGCCTGATCGGAATTATTTCTTTACACCCTCTTCGCTCTTGACACCAGGCTTATCCTCGATCTACCTGACTATCTCTTTTGCCTTTTTCCCTGGCCGGAAGCTGCTGCCACTGATACCGGTAAGATAAGAAACAGGGATAATGGGATTTTAATGATTCTTTTCATGACTTGATATTCTTGATTCATATCAAAATTACTTTTTAACCTGTATATACCAGTTAAATTAAGGTTAATAAGAGTTAAGGAAAAGTTAAAAACTGTCTATAATATAGTATGATAAGTTAATTTTGTTGCATGAGCAGGAAAAAATTCACAGGACTCATTTTTATGATGCTGTTCTCTCTGGTTGGTATTATTTGGGTTCAGATCATATGGATACGTAATGCCATTAAAATCAGGAATGAGAGTTTCAATGCAGTAGCCATCTCCAGTATAAACGATGCGGCAAAGTCTATCGAGTCGTCCAGGAGAATGAACTTCTTTAACGATTATCTGCTGCAACAACCTGCTGATACTCAAAATGAGGAGTCGGTTATTTCAGGATACCTCAATTTTGAAAGTTATTCTGTGGAAAATAATGGGAATATAAGTCTCAAGATCACCAATAGGTCAGTTACAAGTAAACCAGGAGAAAAACCGGTAATTATAACTCACGATACAACAATAACATCAGATTCGATTTTTTACATTATGCCATCTGCCGATAATTCTGAAAGAATTTCTATCACTGAGAGTAATGATGAGGGTCTGGCAAATACTGGTTCAATGTATGTGAGACCTGATGAATTTGTAGAATGGGTAAAGCGAAAGCGCGATGAGCTGCAGAATATGAGTGATCAGATGATATCTGAAGTCTATGAATGGGAAAAAACAATGGAGCTTGACTATAATGCAATTGAATATGCACTAAAGAGGTCGTTCATGTTTTCGGGAATTCATACTCCATTTGAATTTGCCCTTATAAGGAATGGTGTGGTGACTGATGGTAAATACAGGAAATCGAAAAAGAATGATTTTCTGAAAAGTAATTATATGGTACGCCTCTTCCCGGATAATATAATTCGCCAGGATCTTGTATTGTCTGTGATTTTCCCGGAGCGGACGAATTTTATACTGGGAGCACTTGCCTGGATACTAGGAGGGTCGCTTCTTTTCTCATTGATAATTCTGGTAACATTTGCCCTTAGTCTTTTTTTCATAATACGCCAGAAGAAAATCTCTGAGATGAAGTCTGACTTTATTAACAACATGACTCACGAATTTAAGACCCCCATTTCAACAATATCTCTGGCAGCCGATACTATAACAAATCCAAAAGTTATAAGCGATGAATCAAGTATCAGGCATTTTATAAGCATGATAAAAAAGGAAAACAGCAGGATGAATAAAAAGGTGGAAACAATCCTGCAGATTGCTTCTCTTGATAAGAAAGAAATTGAATTCAAATTCGAAAACCTCTCCCTCCATTCTGTTATTAATCGTGCGGTGGAGACTATTGAGATACTTGTATCACAAAGAAAAGGTACGCTAAACCTTAATCTTAATGCCTCCAATCCTTTTATTTATGGTGATAATGATCATCTAATTAATCTTGTTAATAATCTGCTTGATAATGCCATAAAGTATTCAGAAGATGCTCCTGAGATACTTATTGAGACACAAAATAATACAAAGGGAATAATAATGTCAGTTACTGATAAGGGAATCGGAATGAGTAAAAGTGTACAGAACAGGATCTTCGAAAGGTTTTACAGGCAAACTTCAGGTAATGTTCATGATGTAAAAGGATTTGGCCTGGGCTTGAATTATGCACTGGCAATAGTTGAAGCTCATAAGGGAGAAATAAAAGTTGACAGTGAACCTGACAAAGGAAGTCGTTTTGATGTATTTTTACCATTTAAACCTGTAAACGGAAAATAATTATGAATGAGAACATGAATAAGAAGCCTGCTGTTAAGATATTCCTTGTCGAAGATGATCTGAGCTTTGGTTCAGTTCTCAAATCGTACCTTGAGATAAACGACTTTTCAGTCGATTGGATCGATGACGGTAAATATGCAGTTGACCATTTCAGGAAAGGTATTTTTGATATATGTATCCTTGATGTTATGCTGCCTCATGTTGACGGATTCACAATTGCCAATGAAATAAGGCAGATAAATAACCAGATACCCATAATATTTCTGACGGCAAAAAAACTTAAGGAAGATGTCCTGATGGGTTATGGAGCAGGAGGGGATGATTATATTTCCAAACCTTTCGATACTGATATTCTTCTTGCCAAAATAAAGGCTGTTGTTGCCAGGAGGGATCTTCAAAGCGCTACAAGAGATATAATTGAGATAGGTAAGTTCGTCTTCAATTCAAAACTCAGAACACTCTCATCAGGTGATGAGCAAAAGAAGCTGTCACCCAAAGAGGCTCAGTTGCTTGAACTTCTTTCTACTAATCCTAATACTCTTATCAGCAGAGAGATGGCTCTAAAAAAAATATGGGGTAACGATGATTATTTTACAGCCCGAAGCATGGATGTCTATATTACCAAACTTAGAAAAATACTGTCAGATGATCCCCGTTTGAATATTAAAAATATCCATGGGGCGGGTTTTCAACTGGTAATTAATGAAGTGTAGCCGGCAGGTCGTCCCTGCTGAACTGAAGTGGCAGGAGATCGCCCCCCTTTTCAATGATTCTTATTTTGTCTTTACTGCCTTGAATAACACGGATACTCATTTTGTTCCTTATTTCCTCTTCAGCTATCATCTGCCTGCAATTACCACAGGGTGAAACAGGTTCCTCTGACAACCCACTGCCTGTCATTGCTGCCAGTGCAATAGCAACGGGACTATCCCCCGGATAGTTTGAGGATGCTCCGGACAGGGCAGTACGTTCGGCACATATCCCTGAAGGAAATGCAGCATTTTCAACATTTGTGCCGTTTACAATCTTACCACTCACAAGTCGCACAGCAGCCCCTACTTTGAAGCCTGAATAGGGAGCATAAGCATTCTTTGCTGCTTCCATAGCTGATTGCAGGAGTTCACGATCTGATGGTTCAAGATCATCTGTATTATCATACTCTTTATATGAGAAAGAGATGTTTATATTCCTGATCATAACTCTCTTACTAAGTTTGGATTACAAAGGTAATATTTTAAATATTATTTGATTACAGGGAATAGCGATAATAATAATCTGTAAAACTAAATGTTAATACTATTAAAAATTATTACCACGGATTTCACGGAGGTACACGGAATAGTCACGGAGTAAAAATCCGTGCAAATCCCCCGACAAGTCGGGGCAGGCTGTGTTTCCCGTGGTAAAGGAGATACTGATAAATAATTTCTTTTTGTGAATATCTATTCCAAATGCTCCTTCACGTTTTTATTATTTTTGCCAAAACAATAAAAATGTTTAGATACAAATACAATATCATTCTGATTCTGATATCATTGTTTTTTATTTCATGCAGCTCCTCAAGACCGGTTATAACTTCATACTCATCCGGTGAAGGAACTGCTTCAGCATATACTGAAAGATATAAAGATCTGGCAATAAGTGAAATGAAACGTACAGGAATCCCGGCAAGTATAACCCTGGCCCAGGGTATGATTGAGTCAGATTATGGACGCAGTACCCTTGCACGAAAAGCAAATAATCATTTCGGGATAAAATGTCATGATGACTGGAAAGGGCCCACAATACGTCATCATGATGACTGGAGGAATGAATGTTTCAGAAGATATACAAGGCCTGAGGACTCATTTTATGATCATTCAGATTTTCTGACTACCGGATCGAGGTACAGGTTTCTTTTCGATCTGCAGGGTACCGATTACAAAGGATGGGCCAGGGGACTTAAAAAAGCAGGTTATGCCACAAATCCTGATTATGCCAATTTGCTTATTAGGCAAATCGAGGAAAACTCATTATATATTTATGATAGTGGCTCTGCGGCATCTGCCCGGCGGGGAAATAAATCCAGGCAAGTAAAAAATGGTAATGAAATAACAGTTTCTGCTGAAAAGGAAAATAAATCTCTTTCAGTGGATAAAAATAATTCCATCCCGGCAATGAATCAGAGAATAATGGAGAATAACCGTATTAAGTATATCATCGTTCAGGATGGTGAAACGAAAGAGTCAATAGAGAAGCAGTTTCAAATGCTTAGATGGGAATTATCAAGGTATAATGAGCTTGACGATGATTTTATACCTGTTTCCGGGCAGGTACTCTATTTGCAACCGAAAAGAGATAAGGCTGAGCCTGGCAAAGAAACGCATACTGTTAGTGAGGGAGATACCATATACTCCATATCACAGAAATATGGAATTAAACTGGATAAGCTGTATGAGATGAATCGTATGGAAAAAGAGGAGGAACCGTCAGCAGGAGAAAAGATCTGGCTGCGAAATGCAAAACCAGTTAACTGACAGCAATATAGTGTTTTGAAATCCTGAAGCCTCTGAGAAATTCGACTGTGGTCATCCTTTTTTTCCCTTCAGCCTGCAGATTCAGAATATTTATAAATCCATCTTTACAGGCAATTTTCAGGAAATATTTACCATCAGAAATCAGATGTCCCGGTTTATGCCTGTGTTTTTCCAATTCCGGCAGGCTTTCATAGATTTTGAATAAAGAGGTTTCAGTACCCTCTTTCAGGAATGTCCTTGCACCAGGGGAGGGGGCAAGACCACGAATGAAATTATGGATATTTACAATATCTTTTTTCCAGTCGATAATACAATCCTCAGGCATGATCCTGGGTGCAACTTTAAGAATTTCATCAGGCTGTATAAATGTCGTCTGGGGTTTGGGTTTCAGGTTGTTCTTTGCCAGACCCTCCAGTGTTTTTATTAACAGCCTTGCACCATGTCTCATCAGTCTGTCGTGAAGATCTCCTGCATTTTCAAATGGAAATATCTGTACCTTTTCTCTCAGCAGGATATTTCCTGTGTCAATCTTATTATCTATGAAAAATGTTGTAACGCCTGTTTCTGTTTCTCCATTAATTATAGCATGATTGATAGGAGCTGCACCCCTGTATTGAGGCAATAGTGATGCATGCAGGTTTATTGTACCTATGGCTGGTAATTTCCAGACAGCCTCGGGCAGCATCCGGAATGCTACAACAATAAAGACATCAGGTTTTAATTTCTTCAGTGTATTAATGAATGCAGGGTCTTTCAGGTTATCAGGCTGTATAATAGGCAGATAGCTGAATTCTGCAAATTCTTTAACTGCCGATTTTGTTATCTTTCTACCTCGCCCGGCTGGTTTATCAGGAGCTGTAATAGCAGCAACCACATTAAAACCATTCATAAGCAGGCTGCCTAATGTAGCCACAGCAAATTCAGGTGTCCCCATGAATACTAATCTGAGGCTTTTCATTTTGGTTAGATAAGATCGATAACAAATCTATTAAAAAATTCAATCCTTACCAATATGCCTGGAGCATGTCAGATCATGCCCCATTTTACTGGCTTTTGTCTCGAGGTAGAATTTATTATGGGGATTGGGTTCAATTACCAGGGGAATAGTCTCAACGATCTTAATACCATATCCTTCCAGTCCTGCTCTCTTTACCGGGTTGTTGGAAATAAGTTTTATTTTTCCCAATCCAAGTTTCATCATAATATTGGCACCTACTCCATAGTCTCTTTCATCTTCACCAAAACCCAACTTGATATTTGCCTGAACAGTATCCATACCTTCATCCTGAAGACGGTAGGCTTTGATCTTATTCAGAAGTCCTATACCACGACCTTCCTGGCTCAGGTAAATAACCACTCCTTTCCCTTCTTTTTCAACCATTTCCATTGCTGTATGCAGCTGAGGGCCACAGTCACATCTCAGTGAACCGAAGATATCACCGGTGAAGCAGGAGGAGTGAACACGGACCATTACAGGTTCCTCTTTTGTCCAGGTACCTTTGACAAGTGCACAGTGTTCAATACCATTACTCGTCTGACGAAACGGGATGAACTCAAAATTTCCAAATTTGGTAGGTAGTTTTACCTGTTCTCCTTTTTCAACTATTGAATCTCTTTCAAGTTTATATTTTATCAGATCGCGGATGGTTATTATTTTGATACCGAATTTTTTACGAAGTTTGACAAGGTCCTTAAGACGAGCCATAGTCCCATCTTCATTCATTATCTCCACGAGTGCTCCGCCCGGACTCAGTCCGGCAAATCTGGCCAGATCAACTACAGCCTCTGTATGGCCTGCTCTTCTGAGGACACCTTTTGCTCTTGCCTTAAGTGGAAAAATATGACCTGGACGTCCAAGATCTGATGGTTTTGTTGCAGGATCCACGAGTGCCCTGATTGTCAGGGCTCTGTCTTTTGCCGAGACACCAGTAGTTGTCTCCTTGCTCAGGAGATCGACTGATACTGTGAATTGTGTTTCGTGCAGGGAGGTGTTTATTCCAACCATCAGGTCGAGATTCAACTCCTCACATCTCTCCTCAGGAAGTGCAACACAGATAAGACCTCGTCCATGTCTGGCCATGAAATTAACTGTCTCAGGAGTAATCAATTCCGCAGCACAAATAAAATCTCCTTCATTTTCACGGTCTTCATCGTCAACTACAATGAGGAGGCGTTTATTCTTAATATCTTGTATCGCCTCTTCAATCGTGTTAAGCTTGTAATTACTCATTTTGTTCTTGTTTATTATCAGGATCTGCAGTTCTGCCGGTTATTGCAGCCCTGTATATATAATCTTTGATTTTGCGAAAGAATAACAGGTATGTATCAATATTCATTATTACCGAGTCGTTTGATGCTTTATAGGTAAGAAATATTCCTATTGGCAGAAGAATATATGATGACGCCCACATTCCTGCAACACCACTAACAAGATCCTCTTCCACCAGTTTTTCTCCTGAAAGTGATATCACATACCAGATAACAAAGAAGAAGATTGAAATTACGGCCGGGGTACCCAGTCCTCCTTTTCTTATTATTGCTCCGAGCGGTGCCCCGATAAAGAAAAAGACTATACAGGCTACCGGCAGTGTGAGTTTCTTATGCCAGTCTACTTCATAGCGTTTGATGATTCTTATTTCCGCCTTAAGCGATTCCTCATTATTGGTCAGGGTTACGTTGGCATCTTTCAGATTCTCAATGGTACGTGAAAGAACCGTTAGTTTTTCCTGAGCCGTCAGGGAATCAAAAATTGCCTTAGTGTCAAAGCTCCTGGGCGATCCCGGGATGTATTTATGTGTTGAACTTTTTGATCCTTGTTTTTCAAAGAATATCTTGTTGGTGGCAAAATCTCCTACCTGCCTGATCTCTTTTGCACTATGTCTTTTCCCCAGTGAGTCAATGAAGTATGCAAGCTGCGACATATTCATTCTCCAGGAGCTGGATGCGAACATATCCTGACCACTTCGTTCGAGCTCAAATCCCGATAATGCAAGAACAAGCGTATGTTCCTTGAATTTATCTTTCCTCGAGGGATATCTTTTCTCATCTATAGCAGGCTTCTCTTCTTCCAGTTCCGTGAAAGAGTAACCATTATAAAGGTTCATTATAAGTGCTGTTTCATCAGGTGTGATCTTTATATAACCCGAATCAGCAACAATGACGGAGATATTCCCTTTCCTGTCACGGTGGTCATATACTATAAGGTTATCCAGGCGATTTGTAATTTGATCCTTTGATGTAATCTTGATGCTGAATCCATCTATATCATTATTGAAAGATCCTGCCTGCAGGTTAATATCCGGACGTTTATGTCTGATATCATTTAATAGTCCACGTGCCTGTTTGTTTGAATAGGGGAGGATAAAATTTGAAAAGAAGAAGGATAACACAACAAGAAATAACATCAATATGATAAGAGGGCTCATTATCCTTTGAAGAGGAATACCTGATGATTTAAGTGCCGTTAGTTCGCTGTATTCACCCATATTACCGAATGTCATTAGTGCAGCAAGCAAAACTGCCAGGGGAAGGGCCATAGGCACAAAGGAGAGTGAAAACTGGAACAGCAACTCCGCAATTATTTTTAATTCAAGGCCTTTGCCTGCCAGATCATCGATATACATCCAGAGAAACTGTAATAACAGGATAATGAGCACAATGAAAAATGTAAGTATCAAAGGCCCAATAAATGATCTCAGGACAAATAAATCAAGTTTCTTCAATGGATACCAAATTTGATCGCAAAAGTACTTGATTTTTATCGAAAATCATAACGGTGATATTAATGGTGTAACGGCGCAATGGCACAATGGCACAATGGCACAATGGCACAAAAGGCAAAAAGTTACTGGTTGGTTTTACATAAAGCCCTTTCGCCTTTCCCCCGTTGCGCCTCTGTGTCGTTATGCCATTGCGTCTTATTATATCCCCAGCAACCTCTTCAGATCGGTAATCTGGGTATCCCACAGTGAAACAGCATCCTCCTTTTCGTCAGGTTCTGCGAAATCTATAATAATGAGGGCAAGGCTGCCCGAAAGTTCTTCAATATTGATTCTGAATTCAAAATAATTAAACTCTTCATCATCAGCATCGAGCCATTCAAATCTCACGAATTTACTCTCCTTAAGTGCTGTTATTCTTGCTTTTGCTTCTGATTTACTCCATGTGAATGTAAAGATATCCCCGTCCACAATAACATTATCCGCGAACCATTCACATAGTCCTTCCGGTGTGCTCAACCTTGAAAAAAGGACTTTTGGAGAGCAGTTCATCGGATATTCCAGTTCGTATTTTTCGCTCATTCTTAATTAACAAATAAAGCATCCTTGCAATATAGAAAAATTTTGAAACATAAGGATATCTTATTGTGAATTAAGTGTAAACTGCTTATATTTGCACCCGCAAATATTCAACCATCGCCACCTCCTGAGCTAAAGCTTCGGTGGGCAGAGAAGATTATGGTGGACACGGCCCTCCTTCGCTGAAGCTACGGCGGACACGGCGAGATAGCTCAGATGGTTAGAGCGCATGATTCATAATCATGAGGTCGGGGGTTCAATTCCCCCTCTCGCTACGATGGAAAGCCCTCCCGATTTATCGGGAAGGGCTTTTTTGTTTCAGAATGGAGCTGAAAACTTGTTTTCATACGACAGCAGGAAACAAAAAATCAGTAGCAACGCAAAGCGTTGCAGGGCTTTCCGTTGTTAAGCTACCATAATGGGAATCGCCGCAGGCAATTCCCCCTCTCGCTACAAATTGCAAATCAGGGACTTACAGAGATTTATCTGTAAGTCTTTTTAATTGACTTCATACACGGTTTTATACACAAGAGGTAAAGCTCTCTGCAGAATGTGTGAATAATGTAATCTATTTACATAATAATGTAATGGTTTTCAGAAAAAAGAGACGCTACTTTGTTGTGTAATTTATTTTCTGCTGATCTCACTTTATAACTGGTTGATTGAAATCCAGATTGTGATCTTAATTAAAGGTATTTTAAATGGAATATAAAATGACTGAGCTGGATAATAATAAGGTTGAAAAGGGGGAAGCATTTAATAATGTTGAAATCATTGAATATGTTCCTGATTCGGTCGTTATTACAAAAATCATAAAAAATACAACAGGTAAAATAAATTTTGAATAGCATTAATTTTCACTTAATCACAGAATAATGAAAACAGCATCCCGGTTTCTTACATTCCTATTATTTATTTTTTGCTTGCTATTTAGCTCTTGCGGACCAAGTAAAAAACTTGCGTATGCGCAATCCAGAGTTGATAATTTGCAGAAAGACAGCATCCAGACACAGAGTCAGCTTAATGACTGTTACGCCCAAGCAAGGAATCTTGTTGAGGCAAAAAAATCTTTGCAGGAAGAATATGATTTGATTCAAAATGATTTGAAGGATCTTTCAACTGAATCAAAAATGACAATTGCCAGTCAGGCTAAGAGGTTAAAAATCCTTTCTGATATTATTCAATCACAAAAGGATAAAATGACCAATCTTAAGAATTTAATAGCCGATGCGCTTATGAATTATAAAGTGGATGAGTTGTATATTTATACTAAAGATGCTAGCGTTTATGTTTCGCTTGAAGAAAAATTGCTGTTCAAATCAGGCAGCGATGTTGTAGATGCTAAGGGGAAAGAAGCTCTTAAAGCTCTCGTTGCGGTGCTTAATAATACTAATAGCATAAATGTAATGATTGAGGGTCATACTGATAACGTCCCTATTAGGACAAACCTGTTTAAAGATAATTGGGATCTGAGCACAGCAAGAGCTACAGCCATCTTACGTATAATAACAAAAGATTATGGTTTTGATCCTCTGCGTATTACAGCATCAGGGAGAGGCCAGTTTCATCCTGTTGCATCAAATGATACTGAAGAAGGACGTGCCAGCAACCGAAGAACTGAAATTATCTTATCACCTGACTTAAACGAGATATACAAGCTATTATATCAATAAATTTCAGTGGTACTTTCTCTTAAAAGAGGGCTTTAGCCCAATAAGTGTTAGACTAAAGTCCAATTAATAAGAGAACCACCTTTTTCAATCCCAACTGAATTTTATTGCGGAATTCGGAAGTAATTTTATTTGCCTTGTGTCACTTTCTTTTGTAATTTTATTTAACAAATTCAAATCATGTAGTTATGGAAAACTTAATATTTATACACAGGGGCTGGGTTAAGAGAATAGTAGGTATATTTTGGATATTGTTTGGCATTTTTAATCTGCTGGTTTTTTACGATAAACCTTTAACATCATCTGACTGGATAAGGTCAATGCTCTGTGTTCTCATTGGAGTTATATTTTTTACTCCATTAATGGGACATAATGAAACCAGATTTGTGGTCGGTGACGATAATCTGAAAATAAAGTGGAGAACAAAGATCGGAGAGATTATTATTAAGAACAATGAAATTGAAAAAATCATTCTGAGAGATAAAAAAATTGAAATCCAGAGGAAGGAGAAGAAAGCGGTGGTACTGCCATTTGGAGAATGGCTATGGAAGATAGAAGATAAAACGAAAGTTTTTAAATTTATGATTGAATACGCACGGCAAAAAAACCTTGTCCTGGAAAAATAATTTAATCAGACTGAGGGTATTTCATTATAATAATTGCCTTTGCAGTAGTAAATAGCAATTTAGATTGCTCTCCAAATCATCCACCTGAGTTTACCATATAAAGTATTGACTCTAAGTAAGTTCCCGGGGAATCGCCGGCTTCATCCCGATAAATCGGGATAACATCGGCGAAATCCGAAGCCAATTCCCCATGTACTCACCCCTAAACTAATTGGAATAATTAAAGAAATCTTTACTTTGTTACCATAATGTCGTATCTTGCAGATAATTAACTTTATTTTCTATTTACCATGTGGTTAATA
>CAZDOM010000020.1:0-36861 GCA_964507015.1 uncultured Rikenellaceae bacterium
CAGTACCAAGAGGTATGGATGCATTCCAGATACCCATCATTCTTGATCTTTTTTCCTGCGGGAATAATCCTGATATTACTGCGCTTCCTCCCGGGGCATATCCTGCTTCTCCGATCCCGATCAATGCGCGGGCCATAAACAGCTGGACATAATTTCCTGTGAGGGCGCAGAGAGCCGTGGCAAGACTCCACATAATCGCCATTATCCCTATCGTTTTTGTCCGGCTCCACCGGTCAACAAGCAAGGAAACAGGAAACGTGAGCAATACTATTGCCCAGTAAACGGCGGAAACAAGCATTCCTTCCTGCATGTGAGAAATTCCCAGATCTTTTCCAATGGAGGGCCACATAGATGTAATAACCATCCTGTCGATGTAATCGAACATGTAAAGCAGGAAGAGCAGTGTAAAGACATAATAGGAATACCTCTTTGAAAAAAGATATCCTTTTTGTTTCTTGGTATTTTCCATAAGGCTTTCTGTTATCGTAATAGCAAGTAAGTAAAATTTATTTCAGATGATAATTTTTATTGTATTTTTAAGTCTTTATACTTAGTATATGGATATAAATCCTGCGTTACTTTCATACTTCAAATAATTAGACTTGATTCATTATGGTAACTTTTAAAAAAATTGAAGAATTCATTTCCTCTCAGCCGATTGCATTGGTTGGCGTTTCAAGAAATCCGAAAAAATTCGGTTATATAGCATTCAAAGAACTTAAGGAAAAAGGAATGAATATTATTCCCGTAAATCGTAATGCATCTGAAATACTAGGGGAAAAAGCATATCCGGATGTGGCTTCTTTACCAGCTGAAGTAAAGGCCCTGATAATTATGACAAAAAAAACCGAGACAACTACACCGGTAAAAGATGCCATAAAAAAAGGTATTAAACAGATTTGGATACAACAAATGTCAGAAAACAAAGATGTACTGGAAGAACTTAAAAATACCGATATTAACTATATTACCGGTCAGTGTATCCTCATGTATTACAAACCTCACGGTATACATAAATTTCACGGAAAACTGAAGAAGTTTTTTGGTCGTTATCCAAAATAAACTATCTCGTCCTTTTATTATGGAATCTTCCGGATATACTTTTAGCACAGAATTCTCTGTAAGAGATTATGAGTGTGATATTCAGGGTGTTGTAAATAATGCAAATTACCTGCATTACCTTGAGCATGCCAGGCATGAATTTCTTGTTTCAAAAGAGATCAATTTCACTGAGCTTCATGAAGCAGGTATTGACCTTGTTGTGACAAAAATTGAGATTGAATATAAGTTCCCATTAAGAAGCCGCGACAGGTTCATAATCAAGATTAGTCTTAAAAGGGATGGTAATGTAAGACTTGTTTTCATTCAGGATATTTACAGGATTCCGGATGAGAAACTCATTGCCCGGGCCAGAGTTACAGGTGTGGCCACAAAAAACGGACGTCCTGTGCCTCCCGGTGATCTTATTTCTAAACTGGGGCTGGAATAAAACAGTTATTTTTTTTATTGTCTATAATGCATACATCATGAAATTAAAGAAATTAATTAAGACCATCAGTACCTTGGCTGTACTGATTCTTGTAACATCTTTTACCCTCCTGTCACAATCAATTGAAGGAGACTGGTATGGCAAAGCTGAAATTGAAGGAATAGTATTGCGTATTTCTGTTCATGTTAAACCTGCAGGAGAAGGTTATACCTCAACATGGGATAGCCCTGACCAGGGAGCTTTTAATATTCCTTCTACCACTACCTCTTTCAGTTTTCCTGATTTTTCATTTACACATGCAGGTGCCGGAATAAAATATACAGGTAAAGTAAATCAGTCCTATACTGAAATTACAGGAAACCTTGTGCAGGCAGGGAATTCGCTTCCAATTATTTTCGGACGTGATCCCGTTGCTCCATCCGCAAACAGTCCGGAAGCACTGAAGGAGAAGTATGACAAAAAGGAGGTATATATAACCATGCGCGACGGAATAAAGCTTTTTACCTCAATTTACATTCCAAAAAACAGTTCATCTGAACATCCAATACTTTTATCAAGGACTCCTTACAATATTGAACCGGGCGGTCCCGACCAGTATAACTTTTTTGTTCAGGGTTATTCAAGATATGTTGATGAAGAATATATAATGGTTTTCCAGGATGTAAGGGGAAGATATATGAGTGAAGGGGAATTTGAAGATATAAGACCTGTCATCCCTGTTAAAAAAAAGAAAACAGATACTGACGAAACAACCGATACCTGGGATACTGTTGACTGGCTTATAAAAAATGTGGAGAATAACAATGGTAACGTGGGTATATTTGGAATTTCATACCCTGGTTTCTATTCAACTATGGGTATTATTAATGCCCACCCTGCAGTTAAGGTAGTATCTCCGCAGGCCCCGGTTACGGCCTGGTTTATTGGTGATGATTTTCATCACAATGGTGCTTTTTTCCTCCTCGACTGTTTCCCTTTTTATTACAGTTTTGGCCAGCCACACCGGAAACTTACAAGGGATGGATATCCCCGTTTTAAATGGCCGGTTTCTGATAATTATGAATTTTTCATGTCGCTCGGAGCTATAAAAAACATTGCACCAAAATATTTTGGCGACAGCATTAAATTCTGGAATGATGCGTTTGCCCATCCGGATTATGATGATTTCTGGAAATCACGTGATCCGAGGCAATATCTGAAAAATGTAAAACCGGCAGTATTGACTGTAGGGGGATTGTTTGACGCTGAAGATCTTTATGGTGCCCTTCATACTTATCAGGCAATTGAAACACAGAATCCCGCGGATATTGATAATTACCTTGTTATGGGTCCATGGTCACATGGTCAGTGGGCTCTTGGTAAGGCAAATAACCTTGGAAATATTTATTGGGGCCTTGATGCAAATGAAAAGTATATAGAGCTGGAAAAGAAATTTTTTAATCATTATTTAAAACAGGATAATGATCTGGTGATCCCGGAGGCCACAATATTTATCACCGGATCAAACGAATGGAGGGATTTCAGTGCCTGGCCTCCTGTAAATACAACAGAAAAACAACTCTATTTCCAACCGGGAGAGATTGCTGCCTTCAATATACCAACAGTCAGTGATAGTTTTGATGAGTATGTTTCCGATCCGATGAATCCGGTTCCTTACACTGAAGATGTACACACTGGCAGGACCGCTGAATATATGACAGATGATCAGCGTTTTGCATCGCGTCGCCCTGATGTAATGGCTTACCAGACAAATATTCTGGATAGTGATATTACCATTACCGGTCCCTTGACTGCAGACCTTTTTGTATCAACAACAGGTACAGATGCAGATTATATCGTTAAGCTTATTGATGTATTCCCTCCTGATACAAAGGCAGCTGATAATGAGGATCTTGAGGTCCCCCTTGGAGGTTACCAGATGCTCGTGAGGGGTGAGGTAATGAGAGGCAGATACAGGAACAGCTTTGAAAAGCCTGAACCATTTATCCCGGGAAAGGTTACTGAAGTTAAATATACTATTTCTGATGTTGCCCATACTTTTAAAAAGGGCCACAGGATAATGATACAGGTTCAGAATTCATGGTTTCCATTGGTTGACAGGAATCCACAGAAATTTGTGAATATCTACGAATGTGCTGATTCTGATTTTCAGAAAGCCACACAAAGGATATACCACGATAAAAAATATCCTTCATGTGTGAAGGTTCTGGTGCTTAATGAATAAAATATAAAATTGTTCTGAACAGAATTTTTCTTTCTTTTGTTGAAGTATAAACCTGCATTTATAAATTTATCATTATGGGAAAAAAGAGTCTGACACGAAGGCAGTTCATTGCAGTCATGGGCGCAGGTGCAGGAACAGTCCTGATAGGTTCCTCCGCGTCTTCGCTGTTTAAAGGACAAGCAAGATACAGTACAGATCCCTTCCAGACCATTACACTGGGAAACACCGGGATTAAGACAACATTCCTTGGAATGGGTACCGGGTATAGTGGATATAATCGTACTTCTGCCATCACCAGAGCAGGAACAGCCGAATCAATGATAAAATATGCATGGGATAAGGGGGTACGATATTTTGACTGTGCTGATTCTTACGGAACACATCCTTTCCTGACCAAAGCACTCAAGAATATTCCCCGTGAATCATATACTCTCTGCTCAAAGATATGGGTATCACAGGGCGGGATTCCTGAAGAGGATCACACAGATGCAGATATTTCTGTTGACCGTTTCCGGAAAGAATTAAATACTGATTATATCGATATTGTGCAGATACACTGTATGACAAGCCCCGACTGGACTGATGAACAGAAGAAGCAGATGGACCTTCTCGAAAATCTAAAATCAAAAGGAATAATAAGGGCTCATGGCGTTTCAATACATTCATTCGAAGCACTTCAGGCTGCCGCTGCAAGCCCCTGGGTGGATGTTATTCATGTTAGGATAAATCCTTTCGGTGCAAATATGGACCTGAAAGATCCCGAGAAGATAATACCGGTTATTGAAAAAATGCACAAATCCGGAAAAGGTATTATCGGGATGAAGCTTGTCGGCGGAGGTAATTTTAATAATGATCCCGATAAAATTGAAAAGTCATTAAAATATGTTCTGGGACTGGGAACAGTTGATATGATAATAATTGGCTTCGAAAAGCCTGAACAGGTTGATAATTATATTGCCAGAGTTGAATCAGCCCTTAAAGAATTAATAAGTTGAATCTGTTAACAAATGATTAAGAGAATATTAGGTGTTTCAATTTGGCTCCTGTTCCTGGCAGGTGAAACGGTTTCCGGTCAGTATGAAGGCCTTGAGGATATTATCAAACCCGGAACAGACCTGGAAAAGTTAGCTGATGGATTTCTGTTTACAGAAGGACCAACTGCAGATAAAAAAGGGAATGTTTACTTTACGGATCAGCCAAACGATCGTATTATGCTTTGGGATCAGGCAGCGGGTTTGAGTATATATATGCAGCCCTCCGGAAGATCCAATGGACTCTCATTCGATATAAACGGATATTTATGGTCCTGTGCGGATGAAAAAAATGAATTATGGTGTATTGGACCCGGGAAAGAGGTTGATGTGATTGTAGATAATTATGAGGGAAAATTGCTGAATGGTCCGAATGATTTGTGGATAGACCCTCAGGGTGGCGTATATTTTACGGATCCCTTTTATAAAAGATCATGGTGGGACCACGAAGAGATGCCACAGGAAAAACAATGTGTATACTACCTGAATCCTGATCATAAGACAATAATACTTGTTGATTCTGATCTTCAGCAACCAAACGGAATTGTAGGTACTCCTGACGGCAAGAAACTTTTTGTAGCTGATATCAGGGATAATAAAACATGGTCATATTCCATTAATGCCGACGGAACACTATCAGATAAAACACTGTTTTGTGAGCTGGGGTCTGACGGTATGACAATTGACTCCAAAGGAAATATATATCTTACAGGCAGGGGTGTTACGGTATTTGATAAGACCGGGAGGAGACTGGGGAATATCCCTGTTTCGGAAAACTGGACGGCAAATGTATGTTTTGGAGGCAAAGACCTGAAGAGTCTTTTTATAACAGCAAGCAAAGGATTGTATCGTATTAAGCTGAAAGTCAAAGGAACTCGTGGTTGAAATATATTATTGTTAATATTTTTTCACTGATTAATGATAACCTGAGTCAGATTGGTTTTTTTCCTTTATATGTTTTTTTTATAATTACACCCCTTTAGTGATTTCTATTTAGATTAACTATTGTGTCTTATATTATGGATGGAACACGCAGAGCAGATATCAGGCCGGGACTTGCTGTTATGGTGGAGCTCGTGGAGGATAAGAGAACAGGGAAACTAACCGGGGGAAGGGTAAAAGAGGTGCTTACCACCTCTCCCATTCATCCACATGGTATCAAAGTAATACTTGAAAACGGACTCATTGGCAGGATCAAACAGATAATAATGTCTGAATTCTAAGGTGATTATCATTTACTCCTGCTGTAAGATTAAGATTTCATATTCGCCAATCATTCATAAAATTAACTAAATTTGCAGTGGATGAAAAATAATGTTTTTCATTTCCGGTATATATTAATTCAAGAGAAGAAAATATGAAATATGAGGATTTTCTGGTCTCATCACTGGGAAACGGTAACATGATAACCCCTCTCAAGCAGGGACAACGGGCTGATAGTCCTGTCTATAAATTTGTTAAAGATGATGAAAGGATCCTTTATGATGTTTCACTTGAACACTTTAACAAATATCTGAAAACAAAGAAAGTACCTGTTTCTTTTGAAAAAGCCGGACCTAAGGAGAATTTGTTTTTTGAACCTGCAAAAACAAAGGTTGGTATTGTTACCTGCGGGGGCTTGTGTCCGGGGGTCAATAATGTTATACGAAGCCTCGTTAACCAGCTCCATTACAGGTATGGAGTAAACAGAGTCCTGGGTATCAGATATGGCTATGAGGGCTTAATTTCAAAGTATAACCATCCTGTTGTTGAAATAACTCCATCAATGGTTAGTGATATTCATAACTCCGGAGGAACATTTCTGGGAACATCACGAGGAAACCAGAATATTGATGAGATGGTTGATACACTTGAGATCATGAATATCAATATTCTTTTTTGTATTGGCGGAGACGGCACATTGCGCGGTGCTCATGCTATTCACGAAGAGATAAATAAAAGAAATCTTAAAATAGCTGTTGCGGGAATCCCGAAAACAATCGATAATGACATCGATCTTATTCAGAAATCATTCGGCTTTGAAACTGCTTTCTCAATAGCCAACGATATTATCCGTAATGCACATAACGAAGCAGAAGGTGCTCACAATGGTATTGCTCTTGTTAAGCTTATGGGAAGGGATTCGGGATTTATTGCAGCAAGTGCCGCACTTTCAATCCAGGAGGTAAATTTTGTACTTGTTCCCGAGATCTCTTTTGACCTGTATGGTATAAGAGGATTTCTTAAAATACTTCGTAATCGTCTCGAGGAGAGACATCATGCCGTTATTGTTGTTGCTGAAGGTGCCGGTCAGGATCTTTTCGATTCAAAAGATATGATTAAAGATGCTTCAGGAAATATCAAGAATAAGGATATCGGGATCTTTCTCAAAGAAAAGATTAAAGAGGAGTTCGATGAAAAAGGATTCCCCTATTCCATAAAGTATATTGACCCCAGTTATATAATCAGAAGCGCACCGGCCAATGCCAATGATAGTAAATTCTGTAATCTGCTTGCACAAAACGCAGTGCATGCAGCAATGGCAGGAAAAACTGATTTTGTCGTTGGTTACTGGAACAATGAATTCACGCTTCTGCCAATATCCATGGCAGTAGCAAAAAGAAAAAAAATTGATGTTGAGGGCGAACTCTGGTGGAACGTGCTTGAAGCTACCGGCCAGCCTATCAGTATGAAAAATCCGTAATATGATCAGAAACATTGTTTTTGACCTTGGAAATGTCCTGATCAGTTTTAAACCTTCTGAATATCTTAAAAATCACAATTATCCTGAGGATAAGACCAATATTATCCTTAAGGATATTTTTTTTAGCCCGGAATGGTTGTTGCTTGATAACGGAACAATAGAATTAAACGAGGCGATTGAAAGCATTGAAAAAAGATCACCCCTTAAAAGGGCAGAAATAGTATCTGTTTTCAATGAAAGACCCGGGATAATGTTTCCCCTTGAGGATAATGTGAAAATGCTTCCTGAGTTACGAAAAGAGGGTTTTAGGCTATATTATCTATCTAACTTCCCTATTGATACTTTTTCTGAGATAAAAAACAGTTATTCATTTTTTAAATACTTTGATGGCGGAATTATTTCAGCCGAGGTAAAACATTCCAAACCTGATCCTGAAATCTACATGATCTTTTTAAAAAAATACAATCTGGATCCGGGAGAATCTCTTTTCGTTGACGATACAGAGATCAATGTAACCACGGCAGAATCCCTTGGCATGAAAGGATATTACACCGGTGGTTCAAAATCGTTGAACCTCTACGAGGTATTAAACCGTTAACCAATAATATTCTGCCACAAATCTGAATGTTCTCCAGGCAATCGTAACTACTGCGTAGCGGTTCTAGTACTGTAATACAAATGAATATATCTCCCGCTAAATTCCCCGTAGGGGATTAAGAAATATCAGAATTATTTTTTATATTTGTTAAGCTGCATTTTAAAAATTAATCCATTATGAAACCAGGAGCATTCATCCAGTTGTATGTTCAGCTTGTCTTCGCTGTACATAATAGAGAATGCGTTTAAATACACACCATTCGTCCCCTGCCGGTTTTCCTGGCAGGAGGGTTATTGTGCATTTTCATATAGCCGTACACAGATTGAAAATGTCTTACCGTATAAAAATTTGAAGCCTTATGTCCGTTACAATTAAAATATCTAATTCTGGCGAGGTTAATAAGAGCAAACTTGGAGCGTATGTCCCTGATATTCTGTAATATAACGCTAGATTATATTTATTGTTCCACGTGGAAAACCAGGCTAATCTGTAAGGTATTTATAGAGAATTGATGCCTTTTTAGTGCCGATCAATTTTTCGAGGTCGTTATAAGGTGTCTTCCGTATTTTTTCTATCGATCCAACTTTTTTAAGAAGCAAATCCCTTGTTTTTTCTCCTATTCCTTTTATTTGATCGAGTTCGGTTTTTGTCAATTCTGCAGAACGTTTATCGCGATGAAAATTTATTCCGAAGCGATGTGCTTCATTTCTCAACTGTTGAATTATTTTCAGGCTTACACTATTCTTATCGAGGTACAAAGGAATATTGTCTCCGGGGAAATAGATCTCTTCCAGCTTTTTGGCAATACCTATTACAGCAATCTTGTCATCGAGTTCAAGCTTTTTGAGACTTTTCATGGCAGAAGATAATTGTCCTTTTCCACCATCGATAATTATAAGCTGCGGTAAATTCTTTTTCTCATCAATCATTCTTTTATACCGTCTGAAAACAATTTCCTCCATTGATGAGAAATCATCAGGGCCTTTTACGGTTTTAACATTGAAATGCCTGTACTCTTTTCTGCTTGGGATGCCATTCCTGAAGACCACACAGGCGGCCACAGGATTTTTACCCATGATATTTGAATTGTCGAAACATTCCATATGTACTGGTAATTCACCCAAATGCAGATCATTCTTGAGTTTGCTAAGGTTTTTTGCTTTCCTGTTCTTTTTAGTTCCCAGGTCTGCTTTTTTTCTCTGTTCCAGTTTATAATAGAGTGCATTCCTTTCGGCAAGTTGTAAAAGTTTTAGTTTTTCACCCCGGGCAGGTATTTTGTATTTTATTTTATCAATTAAAATATCCGGCATAAAAGGCACTATTATCTCTGCCGAATCACTTGATAATCTTTGTCTTATCTCTGTTATTGCAAATCCGAGCAAAGATTCTTTCTCCTCATCTATTCTGCTTTTCATGTCCAGTGTAAATACCTGAATAACAGCACCATCTATTATTTTAAGGTAACTTACAAAGGTATTGCCTGTATCCTGGGTAGTTGCAAAAACATCAGCATTTTTAATACGTGTGCTTACAACTGTCGAACGTGCCTTGAATTTTGACAGGATTTCAAGCTTATCCTTTATTATCTGTGCCTCTTCAAATCGCATATCCCTTGAAAATTCTGACATCATTTGTCTGAGATGCTCCATTACCAAAGAAATATTTCCTTTAAGTATATCTTTTATCTGTTGTATGCCAATCATATAATCTTCTTCATCCTGAAGACCCACACACGGCCCTTTACAATTGCCCAGGTGGTATTCAAGACACACTTTGAATTTTTTTGACTTAATATTTTCCTGTGTAAGGCTTAGGTTACATGTTCTGAGTTTATAGAGCTGTCTTATAAGAGTTATCAGGGTCTTTACCATTTGTCCTGATGTAAAGGGTCCGTAGTATTCTGATCCGTCACTGATAGTATTTCTTGTACTGAATACTCTCGGGAAGCGTTCATTCTTTATACATATCCAGGGGAAGGTCTTATCATCTTTCAACAAAATATTATATCTGGGCTGATGTTCTTTAATAAGATTATTTTCAAGAAACAGGGCATCTGATTCATTGTCTGTAACAATATGAATTAGCCTGGATGCCCTGTTCAGCATAACCTTTGTTTTTCCTGACTGATTTCGTGAAAAATAGGAAGCTACCCGTTTTTTAAGATTTTTCGCCTTACCCACATAGATCAGGTTTCCGGAAGAATCCAGGAATTGATACACCCCTGGTTTTTCGGGAAGGACAGAAACGATGTGCTCAGGATTAAATGGCATTAGGCAAAGGTAAGAAATACGAGGGGGTGTATCAATCTACGAATAAAGGAACGTGACAGAATTTATTTCCATCAAACAGACCCATGTCGCTTATTTTAAGTTCTGGTATTACCAGCAGGGCCATGAATGAAAGAGTCATAAAAGGAGCCGCCATTCTACAGCCAAGATTTTTAACCATTTCTGATAGTATTTCATATTTTGAGGCTACTGCCCTGCATGGTTTATCTGACATAATTCCTGCTATATTGAGCTGGAGGGAGTTTACCTTGCCGTCTACTGCCACAGCAAGTCCTCCTTTATGCTTTACAATTTCATTTACTGCTGTAATTATTTCTGCGTCGTTTGTCCCAATTGCAATAATATTATGGCTGTCATGTGCTATCGAACTTGCAAAAGCACCTTTTTTAATTCCAAAGCCTTTAATAAATCCTATTGCCGGTTTTGCATTTTTATAGCGGTCCTTAACAATAATTTTCAGGATATCATTTTCCTGTATCGATTCCAGCCATTTCCCCTGTACTGATTTGCTTATAATCTCCTTTGTCAGCAGTTCTCCATCATAAGCATTTATTACCCTGTAATTTTTCTTCTTGTTGGTTACCTGAATTTCCTTCTCTGAAATTTCGGAACAGTTAAAATTATTAACAGATTCCCCCGGTTTATACCTGAACATTATTCTGCCATTATCATAAACCTTTTTACCGTTTATCCATGTTTCAAGTACATCCATTTTTTCAAGATTTCTTACTAATATAAAATCGGCTTTATCCCCGGGGCGTAATAGTCCGGCATCCAGGTTATAATGTTCGACCGGATTCAGGCTGGTGCTTCTGATAACATTAAACTTATCATATCCTTCAGAGATCAGTTTTGCAACCAGTTTATTTATATGTCTTTTCTTCAGCATTTCAGGATGAAGGTCATCACTACACAGCATCAGGTTTTCCGGATCTGTTTTAAAAAGTGTTTTAAGGGTATCAAGGTTTCTGGCAGCACTACCTTCTCTTATTATAATTTTCATTCCCAGGCTCAATTTTTCTTTTGCCTCCTCAATTGTGCTGCACTCATGATCTGTTGATATTCCTGTTTCTATATATTTCTTTAATTCTTCTCCTTTGAGACCAGGAGCATGTCCATCAATAGGTTTTCCTGCTTTTTTTGCTATTTTAATTTTTTGTAATATTTTCTTTTCTTTAAAAATTACTCCCGGGTAATTCATCATTTCTGCCAGATGTGTTATTTCCGGCATGTCCATTAATTCTTTTATATTCTCTTTATTTAGCGTTGATCCACTGCTCTCATAATTTGTTGCGGGTACACAGGATGGTGCACCAAACCAAAATTTTACCTGTGTTTTTTTTGCATCATCAATCATATAATATACTCCTTTTATACCCAGTACATTTGCAATTTCGTGTGGATCGGCCACAACTCCTATTGTTCCATGTGGAACACTTGCAACAGCAAATGCTCCTGGTGTTAACATTGAGCTCTCAATATGTATGTGTGAATCAATTAAACCCGGCATAATAAATACATTTGGGCTTGTATCTATACTTTTCACACTTTGTATTCTTTCTCCTTTTATAATAATCTGTGCAGGATATACTGATCTCTTGTGAATATCTACAAGGTTCCCTTCAATTTTTATTATTTTATTTTTCATATATATATTTTTGTTCCACGTGGAACATGCTATCTTCCCAGATACATCAATAAAATATTTATATCAGACGGTGAAACACCACTTATTCTACATGCCTGCCCTATATTAACAGGCTTTATCTTGCTAAGCTTTTGCCTTCCTTCTGTCGATATGGAAACTAATTCCATATAATTAATGTCATCAGGTACTTTAAGATTTTCAAGTCTTTTTATTTTTTCCGCTATTATTTTCTCTCTTTTTATATATCCTTCATATTTTATTTTTATTTCTGCTGTTTCTGCTATTTCCTCAAATCTCTCTGATTTTTCCATTTTTAATTTCTTTCCATCTGAAATTATTCTTATCAGTTCACTTGTTTTAATCTGTGGTCTTGCAGCTATATTAATTGCTTTTGTTTTCTGTTTAACAGGACTCGAATTATTTTTTTTAAGGAACTCATTAATTTTTTCTGTTTCTATACTTGTTTTCTTCATATAGTTCAACACTTCTTCCCTCATTTCTTCTTTTTCTTCAAGCATTTTCAATCTCTTTTCATCTGCTAATCCAATATCAAATCCCTTTCTTGTCAGCCTTTCATCTGCATTATCCTGCCGTAACAGTATCCTGTATTCAGCTCTTGATGTAAACATCCTGTACGGTTCATCAACACCTTTAGTTACCAGGTCATCTATTAATACACCAATATATGCTTCATCTCTTTTTAATATTAATTCTTCTTTCCCCTTTATTTTTAATACAGCATTGATCCCTGCAATTGTTCCCTGCGCTCCTGCTTCCTCATATCCTGTAGTACCATTTATTTGTCCTGCGAAGTAAAGGTTTTCAATATTTTTTGTTTCAAGCGTATGCTTTAGTTGAGTTGGTTGAAAGAAATCATATTCAATAGCATATCCGGGTCTGAATATTTCAACTTTCTCCAATCCTCTTACTTTTCTCAATGCATTTATCTGAGCTTCCAATGGCAGGCTGCTTGCGAATCCGTTTACATAATATTCTATTGTATTATTTCCCTCCGGTTCGATAAAAAGCTGATGTGTATTTTTTTCTTTAAATGTTACTACCTTGTCTTCGATGCTTGGACAATATCTTGGGCCTCTTCCTTTAATTTTACCCTGAAAAAGAGGACTGAATTCAATCCCCTTTCTAATTTCTTCATGAACATCTTCATTTGTATGGGTAATATAACAGCTTTTTTGCCTGAATTTTTTCTTTATATCAGACAGGTATGAAAATCTCCCCGGATTTATATCTCCCTTTTGCTTTGTAAGTATTTTGAAGTTTATTGTTCTGCCATCAATCCTTGGACTGGTTCCTGTTTTTAGTCTTTCTACTAGAAATCCCATTTCGGTTAATTGTTCACTTAATCCTTTCGAAGATGCATCTCCTGATCTTCCTCCTTTAATATTTTTAAATCCTACATGTAGAATACCGTTTAAAAATGTCCCGTTTGTTAATATAACAGCATGTGCATGAAACTTTGTTCCAAATGATGTCTCTATACCAACAGCCTTTTTATTTTCTATTAATAACCTGTTTGCCTCTTCCTGCCATATATGTAGGTTTTTTGTCCTTTCCAATGCCTTTCTCCATTCAATTGTGAATTTCTGTCTGTCACATTGTGCCCTGGGACTCCACATAGCCGGACCTTTTGAACGGTTTAGCATCCTGTATTGAATCATGCTTCTGTCTGTTATCAACCCGCTCATTCCTCCCAGTGCATCAATTTCTCTTATTATTTGTCCCTTTGCAATACCTCCCATTGCCGGATTACATGACATTTGTGCCAGCTTTGTCATATCCATTGTAACCAGAATTGTATTTGCACCCATCTTCGCACAGGCATAAGCTGCTTCACACCCTGCATGGCCACCTCCAACAACAATAATATCATATTTTAAATCCATTTCTTTCCTTCCTCCAGTTTCTTTAGCCATTCATTCTCTTTCATTCTCATTACCTCTTTTTCTTTTTTCGTATTATCACCATATCCACACAGGTGAAGTGTCCCATGAATCATAACTCTATTTAGCTCTTCACCTAAACTAACTTTATAGTTGATTGCATTTCTTCTAACAGTTTCCTGGCTAATATATATTTCACCATTTACAATTACTGATTCGCTATAATCAAATGCTATAACATCCGTGAGGGTGTCTCGCTTTAAAAATTCCTTATTTATTTTCAGCAGGGTTTCATCATTTGTAATAATAAAATAAAGGTCACCCGGAATTCTTGACTCCTTAATGATGACCTTTTCAATTATTCCAATTGTTTTTCTGCTATTGTTTAGTCTGTACTTAATATTATCATAGAAGATTCTTATACTCAAGTTTTAATATTTTTAAATTTCATAGTAACACTGTTTCCTTTTTTGTTGTATTCAATATCATCGGCAAGTTTGCTCATCAAAAAAATACCTCTTCCATTTATTGCCTCAATATTTTCCGGATCTGTTGGGTCTGGAATATTCTCTGGTACAAAACCGTTTCCTTCATCTTTTACAATAACAATCAGATCATTATTGTTTATTTTTATTTCTATTTCAACAATTTTTCTTTTATCCGCTTTATTTCCGTGAATAATAGCATTATTTACTGCTTCCAGTGTAGAAACAAGTATTTTTCCATAATTGTCCTGATTTATCCCCGCCTCACCTGTTATATTATCAATAATATTTTCCACAGCTCTCAAACTGCCAACTTTTGATTCTATTTTTAATTTCTTAATCATTAGATTTTTAACGGCATCTACATTATACTCCTTTTTTTTTGTTTTGTTTCATTAAAAACTACATTTTTGCAATCCACTGCTCCGGATCAAGATATTGCTTGTCAAATATCATAAATTTCATTGTACAGTTATTATCATCGTTAGGATTACTGAATATTTCACCTATTTCCTGTTTTGTATCTACAATATCTCCTGTTTTTACTTTTACGTTTATCAGATTATTATATACTGTTAAATAATTTCCATGTTTTATAATTACCGTCATGTTTGCTCCCTTAATTGCAAAAATTGATCGCACCTCTCCTTTAAACACACTTCGAACATTTGTTTTACCTGAACTTGTAATTTCTACACCGAAATTATTTTCTGTAACATACTTTAACACAGGATGCTGGTGTTCTCCGAATTTGTTTGTTATTATTCCCCTCTCTACCGGCCATGGTAATATGCCTTTGTTTTCCATAAAATTTTCACCTATTAGTTTTTGTTCAGGAGTTAAGCTTGTTGTTTTTGCTTTTCTGTTTTCCTCTTCTATAATTTTTGCAATTTCTTCTTCCATTTTTTTAGCAATCTTTTTCTTGTCTTCAAGTTCTTTTCTTAATTGTCTTTCCTTAGTACTTAAAGATCTTATTATCTTTTGTTTTCTGCTTCTTTCCTGCTGTAAAATATTTTTCTGAGATTCTTCTTTCCCTTTAAGATCACTAACTTTATCCAAATCGTTTTGTAACTTATTTTTAGTTAATTCTATCTGGCTTTTCAGCTCCATAATTATTTCAGCTTCATTTCTTCTGTATTGAGTAATTTGTTGTAAATACTTTAATCTTTTGTATCCCTGATTGAAATCTTCAGCTGAAAGAATATATACTATTTCCGGATATCCTTTTTTAGATTTATATAGATTTAAAATAGCATTTGAGTAGTCCTTTTTAAGCTTAATCAGATCGCTTTCCATCATATCCAGCCCTATCTCATTAATATTTATTCTTTCTTTAAGTAGCTCTATTTCATCGCCCATGCCTGCAATTACAGATTCTCTCAGAGTAAGCTTGTTTCCCAGGATTTTCAATGCATTAAGTCCTTCACTTTTTTCCCTGGCTGTATTCTTAAGCATATTATCAACATATTCAATCTCCTCAAGCGTTTTTGTCCTTTTCTCTTCCAGATCGGTTCTGGTTTGCCCGATTAGAAACTTAGGAATATAAACCAATATCAATATTATTAATAGCTGAACTCTCATTTTAACAATATCTTCTCATACTTTCTTCCAGGTATGAATTTTATTTCATTCTCCAAACCAGGTTCAAATTTTTCAATGTTCAGGAGTATCTTTTCATTCTCTTTGTTATTGATAATGCTAATACTTCGTGCAATATATTTGTTATCAATATTTTCAAACTTCTTAAATTCAATATTTACTGATTGTCCGTTTATCTGGTCATTTATAACAATGTTATTAACCTTTTTTTTACTACAATTTATATTGTAAATCAGACTCTTTCCATCCAGAACAGTTTCTATCAATGCTATGTTTTTACTACAATTTATTATTCTTTGATCATGATCAACTGTAACAAAATCTCCTAATATTACTGGTATCAAATCTGTTGTTATTCCATATTTTTGATTCAGATATTTTGAAGATCCATAATAAAACTTTTTATTAATCCTGTCATTAATTTTTATTGAATCTGATGTTATGAGCACCCTTGCTCCTTCTATTCCTGAAGGATTTCTCAAACTGATCAGGTATGTTCCGGTATGACTGTATTTTATGTTACCGATCAGTTTTTCCTTATCTGTGCCGGTAAAAAGAGTTATTTCAGCTTTAATTATACTAAAATCATCATTCGTTATATTTGATTCAGCAATCTGTTTATAACTAACATTATCCTTTTCTATCAGCTCCTTGTCAATTAAACTTTCTTTTCTTATAACTGAGCAACCGGTAATAAAAAAGATCAATAATATAGAAACTATTGCTTTTGGCATTTTTCTATCTCTCTATTAAGGTATGTTTTACTATTGTCGAGCTTTAGTGCCATCTCCCAGTTTTTTATCGCATCCTGATACTTTTTCCTTTTCATTAATATGTAACCATAGTGTTCAAAATACTCGGCATCATTTCCTCCGTCATCAATAATTTTTTTAAAGATGTTCTCAGCTTCTCTTAATTTCCCTCTTTTGTACAGAACCCAACCATATGTGTCGAGGTAAGTTTTATTATTCTGTTCAGATTCTATGACTTTCTTTGCCATTTCCTCTGCTTCCTTTAATTGCTTATTCTGTTCAGCCAGGTAATATGCATAATTATTCAATGTCATTAAATCATCTCTGTTTGTTTTCAATGCCTCCTCAAATGCTTCGAATGCTTTTTCATATTCACCCTTACGGTAATAGACATCCGCTCTCATTGAAAGTAATTGCATAATCATTTCCTGATTATCTCCTGCAAGTATTTCAGCTTTTCTTAATTCCTCCAGTGCAATATCATAGTCTTTATTTTCAATTGCTCCTGTTGCATATAATACCTTCGCCAGATAAGACCTGTTAAATCTTGTTGCACATTCTTTTCCTTTCTCTTCCAGCTTCCTGTATTCTCCCATGTCGAGATACAGAAGCAATAGTTTCTCATAAGCAAAGTAATTATCCGGTTGTTTTTTAATGATCTCCTCAAGAAGATTGACAGCATCATTGTTTTTTTTCATTTTTATCAATACTTCCGGTCTTAATATCTGTATTACATTATCATTTTTATATTCAACCTCAAGAATCATTATTGACATTATCAGTTTATTGTTTTCTTGTTCAATAATTTCGGGTATTTCTATCATTCTTCCAAAGAGAGCAAGCTTATCCTCCCGGGTTATATTATCATTAAGAATTATCTTGTTTATTATTATAAATAGTTCATCAAATCTTCTTTCATTTATTAAAAAGTCACATAACGAAAGTTGTGTCTGTGGATCATCAGGATTCTTCTCTATTAACCTGTTATATACTTCCATTGCTTCGTCATTCTGGCCCAGTCCCCTGTATATTTCTGCTAACAAACCATTATATAATATTTCATCAGGATACAATTTCAGCAACTCGTTAATTTTATTTAATGCTTCATTATATTTTTCGTTCCACATAAGATTTTGTACCAGTGCTACTGTAGATGACCTGTTTATCCCGTATTCATTATCAATACTTGCAAATATTTTTTCCGCCTGCCCAAATTCTTTATTTTCAGTATAAAGATTACCCAGTGTTATTTTTATTTCTGTTTTATCCGGATAATATTTAGTTGCTTTTTCATAATATATTATCGCACTATCGATATTATCCTGCTGGTAATAAATGTTTGCAAGCATAATCATGTACCAGATATTATTATTATCAATTTCCTGTGCTTTTTTCAAGTATTTCTTGGCTGATTCTATATTTCCGTTTGCAAGTAATATTTGGGCAATCTGGTAATAAGTTGCATCGCTTTTCGGATTTAATCTTATACACTGCTCAAAGAATTTTATTGCTTCACCTCCATTCCCTGTCAACTTAAGCTTTATGGCTTCCACATATATCCGATCGAAAACCAGCGAATCATATTCTTTAATCCTTCCAGTAAAAGATGGTGTAATTTTTCTCTCACATGACCATCCTAACAATACCAGTAAAATCATAACTGATATATAATTAATTTTCCTTCTCATGTTTATTTTTTACCTGTGTGACCAAACCTTCCGGTACCGCGTTTTGAAGATCTTAGTTCTTCTGTTTCTACCCATTCTGCTTTTTCATGTTTTGCCAGGACCATCTGACAGATTCTCTCACCATCCTTTACAACAAATATTTCTTCCGACAGATTTATTAATATTATGCATACTTCTCCTCTGTAATCCGCATCTATTGTTCCCGGTGAATTTAATAGCGTAATACCTTTATTTATTGCCAGTCCGCTTCTGGGCCGTATCTGTGCTTCATAACCAACAGGTATTTCTACAAATAATCCCGTAGGTATCAGGGCTCTTTTTAATGGTCTTAATATAATATCACAGTCAATATTTGCTCTTAAGTCGATACCTGCTGATGATTCTGTAGAATATGATGGAAGCGGATGTTTTGATTTGTTTACAATTTTTATTTTCATCTGTGTTCTTTTTTAAAGAAAATCGTCAGGGTCTTGTCCTTATACTGTGTATATGCTATAAAAACCATAATAAACAATGCATTAATTATCAGTTCCCATGCCAGGTTCTTGTATTCTATTAATTTGCTAATGAGCACCATAGCAATAGCCATCAGGAAGTAGGGTATCAATTCTTTTATCTTATAATTTATCCTGTAATGGTTCCTGGCAAAAATAAATGACATTATTATCATTGAACCATAAGCAGCAATATGAGCCCATGCCGAAGCCATATATCCATAAACAGGTATTAAAGTAATATTAATTACTATCGTAATTATGCTACCAATAGCTGTAATATAAATACCATATTTAGTAAGATCATTAAGTTTATACCATATACTATGATTCAGGTATATACCATAAAGAAGGTAACCCATACTTACAATAGGTACTACTATTATTGCATCTCTGAATGATGATCCTATAATAAGCTGTGTGCCGGAAATAAAAAGGTTTATCATCAGATACAGGACCAGCATTGCAATTATAAAATACTTCATAATAAATGCATAACTCTCTTTTGCATTTTCCTTCTTTGCTCTTTCAAAGAAAAATGGTTCTGCAGCATACCTGAACATCTGAATAAAGAGTGCCATCAGTACTGCAATTTTATAACCGGCACCATATTCTCCTACTGTTGCAAGTCCATTTTCCTCTCCGATCATTCTCCTTAATATTACTTTATCAAGAGTGTCATTTATTGATCCACTCAGGCCAGCAATTAATAAAGGTGCTGAATATGTGATCATTCTCAGCCATATAATCCTGTCAAATACAGGTTTTATCCTGATAATGAACGGCAGCAGCATCAGCATTGTTGCAATACTTCCCACAAGATTAGCTACAAAAACATATCCCACCCTGTAATCAGGATTATAAATTTTTCTGAACCAGCCGTTACTTTTTTCATAGATCCCCGGCGCCACCAGCAGTAAAAACAACACACTGGAAATAATTATTATAACATTTACCACCTTTATAATGCTGAAGATGACGGCTTTTTTTTCTTTCCGAAGCCATGCAAAAGGAATGGCCGTAAATGAATCAATTGACACTATGGCGGCAAACATGATTATATAATCATGATTGTTTCGGTAGTTAAGTACTGCAGATACAGGTCCTATAAAAACATTAACGAGTATAAAGAAGAACAAAGAGGTAACAAAAAGACTTAAAATAGATGTACTGTACACTTTATCGGCATCCTCGCTTTTCTGGGCAAACCTGAAGAAGCCTGTTTCCATACCATATGTCAACACAATTAATAGAAATACCATCCAGGCATACAGCTCAGTAACAACACCATATTCAGCTTTATCAAAAATCCTGGTGTAGAAAAATGTCATTATGCCGTAATTCAGGAACCGTGGCACTATTGTTCCAAATCCATAAACAGCTGTTTGTCTTGCCAATGTTCTGACTTCGTTCACTTTACTATCAGTTTCTTTTATTAATTATTTGCTTTTTAAACATGCAAATATCGTAAAACATGAAAAATATCATATTTTAAAATTCATTTCTTTCGCTATCGCCCAAAGTTAAATATCTTTGCTTTCAGAATCACAGAACATTATTAACCAAAATCCAATATTCATGAACAAACCCATCGTCAGGATAGTCTCTTTCTTATTTATTTTTCTTTTTATATCCTGTAATGCTCCGGGAGGTAATGATAAAACCATGGTTCTCATGAAAACAACCCTGGGTGATATTAAATTATTACTTTATGATGATACCCCACAGCACCGGGATAATTTTATAAAACTCATTAATTCAGGCTTTTATGAAGGAATTTCTTTTCATCGCGTTATAAGTAATTTCATGATACAGGCAGGAGATCCCGCAACACGAAGTGTTCCTGTTGATAAATCGGCAGATTCTCTTTTTGTTTATACCATACCCCCTGAATTTCTCAAAAACCACTTTCATAAAAAGGGCGCTCTTGCTGCAGCACGTGAAGGAAATAATATAAATCCGGAAATGAGATCTTCCGGCACTCATTTTTATATTGTGCAGGGGAAAAAACTGACAGATGCCGAACTTAACCAGGCAGAACAACTGATCAACAGCAACGTGCGCCAGGCATTATTTAATAAATATATCAGGCATTTTACTGATAGCGCTGTGTTATCAGGAGTATCACTCTCTGATAGTGAAATTCAGGAAAAAGCTTCAGAGAAGATGTTTGATTACCTTGCCGCAGAGGGATTTTATAAAATTCCTGAAGATCAGCGTGAATTATATAAAACAATTGGTGGCGTTCCGCGCTTAGACGAAACCTATACTGTGTTTGGTGAAGTAGTATCAGGGCTGGATGTGGTAGACAAAATTGCTGAGGTTGAAACAGATCTGGCAGATAAACCTTTGAGTGATATTAAGATCCTTAAAATAAGAATTGTAAAATAATAAATTCTAATTATTAAATATTCTATTTTGATGCTGGAAAAAATTAATCATCTTCTTAAAGAAATTTCCTCTTTTTCCGCAAAAAACAGCGAAGAGCTTGAAATATTTCGTATTAAATATCTTAGTAAAAAAGGAATAATACCCGATCTCTTTGATGAGTTCAGAAATGTTACAGGGGATAGCAAAAGGAAAATAGGGCAGAGGCTCAATGATCTGAAACAAACGGCTCAGAACAAATTTAATATACTTCAACATGAATTACAATCTTTAGATATTACGTTTGTTACTGACGACTTTACAAAGCCCTCATATCCCTGGCTGAAAGGAACACGCCACCCTATTTCAATAATTAGAAATGAAATAATAGAAATCTTTTCACGCATTGGTTTTACTGTCTCTGAGGGTCCTGAAATTGAGGATGATGATCATGTTTTTACCAGGTTAAATTTTGCCCCCGAGCATCCAGCCAGAGATATGCAGGATACATTCTATATTTCCAGGTTGTCTGCCGAGGATTCTGATCCCCATGATATTGTTTTGCGTACACATACATCCTCTGTACAGGTTCGTGTTATGGAAAACCAGAAGCCCCCAATCAGAACAATCTCGCCGGGCCGGGTCTTCAGAAATGAAGCTATTTCTGCAAGAGCACACTGTATTTTTCATCAGGTTGAGGGTCTTTATATTGATGAAAATGTTTCTTTTGCCGATCTGAAGCAAACATTGCTGTTTTTCGCACGTGAAATGTTTGGTAAAGATACAAAGATACGCCTGAGACCCTCATATTTTCCTTTTACGGAACCTTCCGGTGAAATGGACATCAGCTGTAGTATATGCGGAGGCAAAGGCTGTAATGTGTGTAAATATACAGGATGGCTTGAAGTACTGGGCTGTGGCATGGTTCATCCTGCTGTGCTGGAGGCAAGCAATATTGACAGTAAAAAATATACGGGTTTTGCTTTCGGAATGGGAATTGAAAGGCCCGCCATGCTGAAATATCAGGTTAATGATCTCAGGCTCTATTTTGAAAATGATGTCCGGTTTCTTGAACAATTCCGTACTGCATTATAAAAATTAAACATTTATATACCATTAATTGTTAATTGTTTATTAAAACCATTATATAAAATGAAACAAGAGGAGGTTCCGGTTCCGTTTTGCGATAAATGTTCTGCTGAGACCGGTGCATTATTAAGTCATCTTACAACAGATGAAGGTAACCTGATAAATTTTCAGAAGGAGTTCCGTCAATATAAAAGAGGAGATCTTCTCTATAAGGAAGGAAGCAGGATAAGTGGATTTTACTGCATACATAAAGGTATTATTAAAGTATTCAAGACAGGTTTTGATGGTAAAGAACAAATTATACGATTTGCCAAACCAGGTGATATAATTGCTTACAGAAGTGTCCTGAGCAATGAACCTGCATGTACTTCTGCCAGGGTTATCGAAGATTGTCAGGTTTGTTTTATCCCTTCAGATATTCTTATTTCACTGGTAAAGACAAATTCCACTTTTGCACTTGAGCTTTTAAAACTGGCCTGCCTTGAACTCGGTGAGGCAAATTCATTTATTACTGATATAGCACAAAAAACCGTAAGGGAAAGACTTGCCGAAATACTTCTTCTTCTTGTTGATGATTTTGGTCTTGATGAGCAGAGTTACCTGAAGATATCTCTCACACGGGAGGAACTGGCAAATATTGTTGGTACTGCAACAGAATCTGTCATAAGGCTTCTCTCTGAATTCAAGTCAGACAAACTCATTGAACTTAATGGCAGAAAAATCAGGATACTGAACAAAAAGGGCCTTTATAAGATCAGTAATGTATTTAACTGAAAATTAGGTATTTAAAATAGGGCGCCAGGTTTATTATCAGGTATCTTACCAAGGTGTTTGTAAGCATGTTCAGTTGCTTCTCTGCCACGCGGGGTTCTTTTCAGAAAACCCTCCTTAATCAGAAATGGCTCATAAACCTCTTCAATTGTTCCGCTCTCTTCACCAACGGCTGTTGCTATCGTATTTAATCCAACAGGGCCGCCTTTGAATTTATTGATAATAGCTGATAATATCCGGTTGTCCATTTCGTCAAGGCCATATTTGTCAATGTTCATTGCATCCAGTCCAAACCTGGTGATTTCAAGATCTATAGAACCTGATCCTTTGACCTGTGCAAAATCTCTTATCCTTCTCAGCAGGGCATTTGCAATTCTTGGTGTGCCGCGGCTTCTTTTTGCTATTTCAACAGCTGCGGTATTTTCTATATTAATATTAAGGATACCCGCTGATCTTTTTACTATCCCTGTAAGTACATTATGATCATAATATTCAAGGTGAAATGTTATTCCAAATCTGGCCCTGAGTGGACTTGTAAGCAATCCTGATCTTGTTGTGGCACCTACAAGTGTGAATTTATTAAGAGAAAGCTGTACTGACCTTGCGCTGGGCCCTTTATCTATCAATATATCTATATTAAAATCTTCCATTGCAGAATAGAGATATTCTTCCACAACGGGGCTAAGGCGATGTATCTCGTCAATAAACAAAACATCCCTGTCCTCAAGATTTGTGAGTAATCCGGCCAGGTCGCCCGGTTTATCAAGTACCGGGCCGGAAGTAACACGTAGGTTTACTTTTAGTTCGTTGGAGATTATATTGGCAAGTGTTGTTTTTCCAAGACCCGGAGGACCATGAAGTAAAACGTGGTCAAGAGCTTCTCCTCTTTGTGTGGCCGCAGTAACAAAGACAATCAGGTTATCGATTACCTTTTTTTGTCCTTTAAAATCATTAAAATTTACCGGCCTGAGTTTTTTCTCGTATTCCCTGTCAGGAACTGCAATATTTTCTTTCCGGATATCAAAATTTTCGTCCATGAAGCAAGATAATTATTTTATAAGCTTTATATCGCCTTCCGGAAGACTAATTTTAACACCGTTAATACTTCTCTCAACGTCATCCCTGTATGTAATTGTCAGAATAGTATTTCCCTCTTCATCATATTTTTTCCAGGTTCGTTGACGTATACCCATCTGGTAATATTGTTCCTCTTTTATCCTTCCGGATTCATAATAATAAAGATGTTGTTTATCAGGATTACCCTGTACATAATAACCTCTGAACCGGAGAGTTCCGTCAGGATAATATGCTTTCCATTGACCGTCTTTAAGTCCTAAGATATAATTACCTTCCTCTGTATAATCACCCGAAGTAAACTTCCATTTTCCATTTTTTTCCCCATCAGTATACTGTCCTGTGACTATGATATTACTATCTTTTGAATATTCAATATAGGATCCGTCACGAAAGCCCTGAAAATATTCCTCTTCCCTGAGAATTGATCCGTCATCATAATACCATTGCCATAAACCATCAGGTCTTCCATTATTATAAGACCCTGTTTGTTCTGCTTTTGATGAATTATTATAGAACTTCCATAATCCTGTACGTCTGTTATCATTATATGTTCCTTCCGCCTTAATTTTACCATCAGGGTAATAATCCTTCCATTTTCCATTCATGTTTCCTGATTCGTCAACGATCCCTTCAGATAATAATAAGCCGTTATCATTGTATATATATGCATTACTTACTTTGCCGTTTTCGCCATACTCCCTGTGTACTCCAACCGGAACATTATTCCTGTATGGACCGCTATAAATTATTTTTCCATTATTATTATACCTGTTAACAATCTCTATATCAGGCTCATCCTCTACTTTTGATTTGACAATTGCTCCATTGTCATAAAGCATTGTAAGAATAAGGTTGCCTTTTAAATCATACTCTTTATAGTAACCATGAAGCAGGTCATTCTTATATGCTTTTTCTGTTTTTATTGTTCCTCCCTGATAAAATTCTTTCCACTCACCCTGTTTTAGTCCTTTGTTGTCTGCTCGGTTTATTTTCTCCCTGCTTATCAGAAAATCATCATTATATTCAAACAAAGTTATGACAGTACCGTTCTGGTCATATTCTTTTGACAATCCGTCTTTTTTCCCTGAATTGTATAAAAATGTCTGTTTTATTTTTTCATCAGGGAAGTAGATATACGCTGTACCCTCTTTTTTATCACCGGCATACAGCTCTTTTGACCAGATATAATTCCCTTTAGACGGATCTTTTTTATATTTAAAATAGTAGCCATTCTTTTTACCGAACAGGTAACTTATTTTATCTGTAGTGTCACCTGCCTGGTCATAAAATATCCAGGTACTGTCAAGCATAAAATTGGAATATTTTCCTTCCGCTTTTTTAACACCTGTGACATAATAACTTACCCAGAATCCATCAGGTTTTCCATTTTTTAAATATCCTTCACTTGAAACAGAACCATTTGGATATTTAAAAATATGATAGCCATCATCCAGTACTTCAGTTGTTTGCGCTGAAATTTTTATAACTGTTATAATAAATAGTAATATGAAAATTATGTGTTTCATTAATTAGATACCGAGTTTCTCTGAAATCTCTATCATTCTTTTAATCGGTTTTTTTGCATCATTTATTACATTTTTATCCAAAATAATTTCAGGTTTTTCATTTTTCAGGCAATTGTATATTTTTTCAATTGTTATTAATTTCATGAAATTACACTCACTGCAACCACATGTTGAATCTTTAGGAGGCGCCGGAATATATTCCTTCTGAGGATTTTCTTTCTTCATCTGATGGATAACTCCAGGTTCCGTTGCAATAATATAACAAGTGCTATCATCTTTTCCGGTAAAATTAATCAATGCAGCTGTTGATCCTATAAAATCGGCTATCAATCTTAATGTAAGCTCACATTCCGGATGTACAATTACCTTTGCATTAGATTTTTGTTCTTTTAGTTTTAATATAGCTTCAAGAGAAAACTCTTCATGTACATGACATGATCCGTTCCAAACAACAATATCTCTTCCTGTATTATTAATTATATGATTACCAAGATTTCTGTCAGGTGCAAATATTATTTTTTCATCTTCAGGAAGTGAATTTACAATCTGTATTGCATTTGATGATGTACAGCTTATATCAGATAATGCCTTGATTTCAGCCGTTGTATTAACATAAGTTATAACCGTTCTTCCTGGATTTTCTTCTATGAATTTTTTAAAATCTTCCGCTTTACAAGAATCGGCAAGTGAACAACCAGCATTCATATCAGGAAGCAATACCTTTTTTCCCGGAGCAAGAATTTTAGCTGTTTCAGCCATAAATTTGACCCCTGCAAAAACAATTATATCTGCATTATTTTTTTCAGCTTTTTGAGATAAAGCAAGACTATCACCTTTAAAATCTGCCAGATCCTGTATATCACCAGTCTGATAATAGTGAGCAAGAATAATAGCATTTTTTTCTTTTCTCAGTCTTTTTATTTCGTCAATATATTCCTGTGCAGTCATGTCTAAAGGTAATATTGATAAACATTATATATAAATTATATTATAAAGTAATTATTTTTATTATGTTATTATTATGCTGTTAATAGTGTTGGTAAAATATTATGAATTTTATTGTAATATTTGAAATTATCATGAACAGAACATCTTTTAAACAGATATAAAAGTATTGCTATTTTGTAAATCAATCGATTAATTAAAATATCAACAATTGTTAAGATTAGTTTGTTGATATATAAAACATAACAAAAATATATGTTTTAATGTTTACTTATAGTTCAGAATGTGGTATTAATTATTTAAAACATTACTGGTATATTTTTAAAATCATAAATAATTGAAAAATCATAATAATAAGAACAGGTTATAAAGCTGAAATTAACATTGTTATTTTTATAATTATAAAAGAATTTAATAAATGGTTATTGTTTAGAGTATTACTTTGTATATTAACAGGATAATAAAATAATACAAGATGAAAGAAAAGAAAAAAATAGCCATAGTATGTGATCATGCCGGGTTTTATATAAAGGAAAAGCTTCTTGTATTTCTGAAAGAAAAATATGATATAAAGGATTTAGGGACTTTCAGTAATGATCCTGTAGATTATCCGGATTTCGGTCATCCAATGGCAGAGGCAATTTCAAGAGGTGAATATGAATTTGGAATTACAATATGCGGAACAGGTAATGGAATGAATATGACAGCAAACAAACACCAGGGAGTAAGAAGTGCTTTATGCTGGAATGAAGAAATAAGCAAACTGGCACGAGAACACAATGATGCCAATATTTGTGCTTTACCGGCAAGATTTATTAATGAATCAGAAGCCTATCTGATTGTAAAGACTTTTCTTGAAACATCATTTGAAGGAGGCCGGCATAAACCAAGAATAGATAAAATACCTTTAAAGATGTATTAAAATGCTTTCAAATTCATGCAGATACGGAATAAGGGCTATAATTTATATTGCCAGCCGTAAAGAAAAAAAAAGTAAGACAGGATTAATACAGATATCAAAAGACCTGGGACTTCCCGCACCATTTCTGGCTAAGATTCTTCAGCAGCTTGTACGGCAAAAAATTCTTAATTCATCAAAAGGTCCGCACGGTGGATTCGCTTTACAGAGAAAAGCAGAAGAAATATCATTATACGACATCATAACAATAATTGATGGTGACGGACTATTTACTGATTGTCTGATACATAGTAGTAAATGCGGCGATGTAAATGATGAAGAAATGGAATGTCCTTTACACGATAATTTTTCTGAAATACGGAACAGAATCCTACTGCTTTTTAAAACAACAACCATAGATGATCTGGTAAAAAAAGCAGTTGATATTAATAAAATAATTATCTGAACAGGCTTTTCCTGACAGGTTTTACTAACAGACAAATAGCTGTTGAACACAATATACCTGCCAGATTAAAAAATGTATCAACCACGCTTCCCGTTCTGCTGACTGTAAAAAATAATTGCAGAAGTTCCATTAATATTCCATAGAAAAATGGAATTAGCGCTATAAACAACAGATTTTTTATATTATATATCTCTTTTCTGTGTTCTAATACAATTACAGACATAAATCCAAAATACATTAGAAAATGTATTAAATAATCTGCACCATGGAAATGAAACAATGAAATTTTATTATAGTTTTCAGCATTTGAAACACTTAAATACAAAATAACACCAGCAATTATTATAGAAAAAATATTCTTTTTGATCATATCTGTAGTTTGACAGCAAATTTAATTAATGAAATGATAATTTATTTTTAATTTAGAAATTATAATCTAAATATAATGGCCGGAATATATATCCATATACCATATTGTAGAAAGCTGTGTAATTATTGTGATTTTTACCATGTTATTTCCACAGGAGATCATTCAGAATATCTAAAATCGCTGCTTAACGAAGCTGAACAAAGACAAAATTATATTGGAAGTGATTCTGTTTCAACAATATATATTGGGGGAGGTACTCCTTCTGTTCTTTCTGTAAAAGAGCTGAATATAATCTTAGACAATCTCAATAAAATATATTCTGTTGAAAACAATGTTGAATTAACAATTGAATTAAATCCTGATGATGTTAGCCATGGCTATGTAAAAGGACTAAGAAAAATCGGATTCAACAGGATAAGCCTGGGAATTCAGTCATGGCGCGATGAAGACCTGGTAATACTGAACCGCAGGCATACATCTGCACAGGCGGAAAAAGCCATAAAGGATATATTTAAAGCAGGATTTGAAAATGTATCAACAGATCTGATTTATGGAATTCCCGGCATGGGTGTGAAGGAATGGGAAAAGAATCTCACCAAAACACTTGATTATGATATTAAGCATTTATCCGCTTACCATTTGACTATTGAAACGGGAACTGTTTTCGGGAAAATGAAGGAAACAGGTGAGTTTAATGAAATTGATGAAGAGGAGAGCGCTTCCTTGTTCAATACACTGGTACGAAAGACAGAAGCTGCCGGTTTTATACAATATGAAATATCAAATTTTGGTAAACAAGGATTCTTTTCAGTACATAATTCAAATTATTGGAAACAGGTACCATATATAGGACTTGGACCTTCTGCACATTCATTTAATGGATATTCCCGCCAGTGGAATCTGTCTGATATTGAGAAATATATGACAAAAGTAAAAAATGGCGAATTCTATTTTGAAAAAGAAGAACTGGATTCCAAGACGCGATTTAATGAATATATTATGACAAGCCTGAGGACAATGTGGGGAATAGAACTTGATTATGTTGAAAGGACATTTGAAAAAGAGGGATATGATTTTGTAATCAACATATCGGGGAAGTTTATAGATTATGGCATGATGAAGCACGAAAAAGGATTTCTGGTTCTTACGAATCAGGGAAAGATGATATCCGATAATATAATTTCAGAACTTATGATGCCCGACGACAGGTAATCATCTTTTTGTAAGCATGAAATTAGTCTCACCAATCAGGTTGTTTTCAAGATATAATTCAACACTGTAATTACCTGTAATAAAATCACCGGTATTATCCAGATAAATACACATTTCGATATCCTGATTCATATAATCGGCAGTCCTGTTTGCAGAGAAAATCAACAACCGTTCCTTATAATTGAAAACATTATCAGGACTATTAGTAATTACCAGAGAATCGGGCCGGAGAACTCTCATATATACTCTTTTTGGTCCTGCCTCTGCAATGGGATTTTCACGAAGAGTAAAACAAACCCTCAGTTTATCAATAAGGTTTATTTTCGTAGTTTCCTTTCTTTTTTTGTTAAGAGCAACCGCTGCTATATCTTTTGCCTGTATCACAGATGCCTTTTCAACCTTTGTACTCAATTCCTCTTTCACTTTTGAAAGTTCAACATTTGAATCCTGAACCTTTTTAATCTCCTGTCTGAACTGAACATTTTCCGCAACAAGAATTTTATTCCTGGAATTAAGAGAGTCTATTTGAATAATATAGCTTTTCATTATTTCTCTCATCGTGGAAATTTCGTTCCTGTATTTTCTTATCAACTGTATGTTTGATGCATTTATCGAAAGTAATTGTATTATTCTTTGTTTTTCTTTCTCGAGTTTTGTATTCAGGGTGTCATTGTCTGTTTTAAGAGTGTCAAAACGGTGTGCAAGGATCCGTAATTCGTTTGCAAGAGAATCTTTTTCATGTGTGAGCACGGTTTCGATTTCAACCATTTTGTTCTTCTGATCGAAATACATAACTACAAGAAAAATAAGTACTCCTGCGAGAATAATCATAATGGCAATAAGCCCTACAGGAACATTTTTCTTATTCTCCTGTAATTTTTGGGCTTCGTTGTTTGTGTCTGTCATTCAGCTGGTTTCTAATAATTAAAAGTTTGTAAAAGTAATAATATCTGATATAATAATAAAATGTCCGATTAGATGATTAAATTTACATAGAGACCTTTATTTACTAAACGGCTAATATTCAACAAAATGAGTGGTTTTTTCGGTGTAATATCAAAACATGATTGTGTTAATGAAGTATTTTATGGAACAGATTATCATTCGCATCTGGGAACGAAAAGAGCCGGAATGGTTTTTATTCTTCCTGAAAATGGATTCAGGCGTTCCATCCATACACTTGAGAATTCCTATTTCAGAACAAAATTTGAAGATGAATTAAAAAACTTTGCCGGTAATTCAGGGATGGGAATAATAAGCGATACGGATCCGCAACCAATACTTTTCAATTCACATCTTGGCCGTTTTGCAATTGCTACTGTCAGCAGGCTCATAAATATTCAAGAACTGGAAAAGGAATTTCTTGGGAAAGGAAAACACTTTACAGAAAATTTTGAAGGAAACATAAATCCTACCGAAATGGTAGCTAACATTATTTGTGAAAGGGAAGATTTTGTTAAGGGTATAGAAAATGTTTTCGAAAAGATCAAAGGATCATGTTCATTGATCATACTCACGGAACAGGGTATAATTGCTGCCAGAGATAAACTAGGAAGAACACCTGTTGTTATTGGCAGAAAAGAAGACGCTTTTGCAATAGCATCGGAATCGTGTTCTTTTCCAAATACGGGATTTGAACTTGACTATTTCCTGGGGCCGGGAGAAATAGTACTTGTTACTGCAGAAGGATTTACACAGCTCAGAAAACCCGGGGATAAGATGCAGATATGTGCGTTTTTGTGGGTTTATTACGGTTATCCACCGTCCTATTATGAGGGTATCAATGTTGACGAATGCCGTTACAGGTGTGGTGCCAATCTTGCCCGTCGCGACAATATAGAGGCTGATTATGTTTGTGGTATCCCTGACTCAGGTATCGGACACGCAATCGGATATGGCAATGAGAAAAAAATGCCAAATATGAGACCATATTCAAAATATACAGTTACCTGGCCCAGAAGTTTTTTGCCTTCTGTCCAGGAGCAGCGGGATCTTGTTGCACGAATGAAACTGATACCTAACAAAGCAATAATTGAAGGCAAGAGAATGGTATTCCTTGATGACAGTATTGTCAGGGGAACACAGCTTAAAGATAACACAAGCGATATGCGAAGACACGGAGCTACTGAGGTCCATATGAGAATTGCCTGTCCACCACTGTTGTTTTCGTGTGATTTTCTGAACTTTACACAGTCACGATCTCCTATGGAACTCGCCGGACGACGAGCCATTGATGAACTGGAAGGTGAGGGCGCCGACCTTAAGGAGTATTCAAACCCGGATTCTGAAAAATATAAAAATATGGTAGCCAAAATTGCAGAAAAACTTGACCTTGACTCTCTTGTATACCAGCGCCTGGATGACCTTATTGCTGCAATAGGGATGCCAAAAGAAAAGTTATGTACTCACTGTTGGGACGGCAGTAGCTATTTTTAAAAGATGAAGTATGTAGGTGCACATGTAAGCGCAGAAGGCGGTGTTCAGAATGCACCGGTTAATGCTCACGAAATAGGAGCAAAGGCTTTTGCTTTATTCACAAGGAATCAACGGCAGTGGTTTTCCGCACCACTCACACAGACGGCTATAAAAGATTTCAGGAATAACTGTGAGAAGTATAACTATAAACAATTTCAGATACTTCCACACGATAGTTATCTTATAAACCTGGGTCATCCCGAAAGAGAGTCACTTGCAAAATCAAGAGCTGCTTTTCTTGATGAAATGCAGAGATGTGAACAACTTGGTCTTGACAGGCTCAATTTCCATCCCGGGAGTCACCTTAAAATGGCAGGCATAGAAGAGTGTCTTAAAGTGATAGCTGAATCAATAAATATTACACATGAAAAGACCCGGGGAGTTATCGCTGTTATAGAAAATACTGCAGGGCAGGGAACAAACCTTGGATATGCTTTTGAACAAATAAGGTTTATTATTGACCATGTTGAGGATAAATCAAGAGTTGGTGTCTGCATTGATACATGTCATTCATATTCGGCTGGATATAATATTAAAACAGCCCCCGGCTTTGCAGAAACATTTCAAAAATTCGATAAGATAATCGGGTTTGAATACCTGAAAGGGATGCACCTGAATGATACAAAAAAAGAGTTTGGTTCACGTGTTGACAGGCATGAAACCCTGGGCAACGGACTTCTTGGCGAGGAGCCCTTTTCGTATATAATGAATGACAGTCGATTTGATGATATGCCTCTTATTCTTGAAACGCCTGATGAATCATTGTGGGAGGCGGAGATAAAGAGATTGTATTCACTTATTGACCCCCCAACCCCTCCCGTTTAATGACACCCCAACCCCCCTAAAGGGGGGCTTATCTCAGTTTCTCAGAAATGATCTTCTGTATTTCCGGATCTTTAAGTTTTTCTTTAGTTTTCTTGTAACCCATATCAAAAATTGCATCTGCCTTTTCAACCTCGAGGATGCTAAATTTTGTAAGCTCGGACGGAGCAATAAGAAAGTCAAACTTTTCCCTTTTTTCCTCAGCCTCTTTTGCCTGGTTAAGCATGAATGTCCTGACCGCAATTGTAATAAGTCCCGAAATAGTTGGCTCATATCCTACAGGATTCACAAATGAACCAATGAGCAAATTACATTTATTTTCGACAGGCTTTATTGGAAGATTATCAAGAACTCCGCCATCAACATAATATATTTTATTGATTATCACAGGCTTAAACATTACCGGAATGCTTGACGATGCAATAACAGAAGAGATGAGATCTCCTTTTGAAAAATATACCGGCATACCATTATTAAGATCTGTGGCACAGACGATCAACGGTATCTTCAGGTCTTCAAATTTCTTAGCGTTCAGATTGGCCTCAAGCAATTTATTGATACCTGAAATTTCCAGGATTCCATTGCGCGGCAGAACAGGACGCATATAATCAAGCCTGCTGTTCCTGGTCATTATTTTCAGGATCTTCTTCGGAAAATGACCATCACAGTACATAACACCCGCCAGGGCCCCCGCACTTGTTCCTGATATTATATCAGGATAAATCCCGGCCTCATTCAGTGCCTGTAGTACCCCAAGATGAGCAAAACCCCTTGCTCCTCCGCCACTGAGTACAAGTCCAATTTTATATTTTTTATTCTCCATATCTTAAACCCTCCGGAAACCAGGGCAAATTTAATTAAAGCCCGGCAAATATCATTAGAAACAAAAAGAACAAATTCTGTAATTTTATTGTTTAAATTTGAAAACACATCTTAATCATTAAATATTTCAGATAAATGCAATTTCTGCTGATGGCATATGACGGAACCGATGCGGAAGCATTGAACCGAAGGATGAAAAGCCGGCCGGAACATCTTGAAAAGATCGCTCTTGTAAAAATAGCAGGAGAATTCCTCTGTGGGGGCGCAATACTGGATGAATCCGGCAAAATGATTGGATCAATGATCCTTTATGAAGTACCTGACAGAGCAACACTGGATGAACGCCTGAAAAATGAACCATATATTTACAACAAAGTATGGGAAAAAATAGAGATTAAACCCTTTCGTATGGCCAATTTATAAATAAGAGCACAGAATCATTTAATAAAATAATCATGACATTTACATTACAACCCGGACAAAAGGCAATAGATTTCAGACTTCCAGCAACCGACGGAAAAGAATACAGCATGTCTGATTTTGATGAATATAAATACCTGGTTATTTTCTTTACCTGTAACCATTGTCCGTATGTTATTGGTTCAGATGAAGTTACCAGGGCGACGGCAGAAAAATTCATGAATAAAGACGTCAGGTTCGTAGGAATAAATTCAAACAGTGAAAAAACCTATGAGGAAGACAGTTTTCCAAATATGGTGGCAAGAATGGAAAAATACAGGTTCCCATGGATTTACCTGTATGACAGGGATCAGAGTATTGCCAGGGAATATGGAGCATTGCGAACCCCCCATTTTTATGTATTTAATGAAGAGAGGATTCTGGTTTATACCGGCAGAGGAGTAGATTCTCCAAGGGATACATCAAGGATAACGATTAACGATCTTGACCGGGCCCTTGAGGAGCTGACAACAGGAAAACCAATATCTGTCCCGGTAACCAATCCCATTGGATGCAATGTGAAGTGGGAGGGAAGGGATGCACACTGGATGCCACCTGAAGCCTGCGACCTTGTGTAACTTAATTAAAAAACCGGAATTATTTGTTAAAAAGCTTACTGATATGAGGGAAAAGGAGTTGAAACTGCAAGAATACACGGAACTTACAAATTAAATGTCTATCTTAAGTAATTATTATTAATAACAAGCAAAATGAAAACAAACATTCTTATCTTATTAATTATTTCAGGGTTGATGGGATTTTCATGTCAGCAAAATGTAAATAAAGACCAAACAGAACCCGAAACAACTGTTCAAACTTCTGACTTTCAGAAAATGATAACAGCAAAAGTCTTTATTAAAGCAGGGAGGGAAGCTGATTTTATTTCGGCAGCACAAATAATGATAGAAAATTCGAATCAGGAAGAGGGATGTCTGGGTTATATGCTTTATCAGGATCCGTACGAAACGACTAATTTTATTTTTGTTGAGAAGTATAGAAACCAGGCAGCAATAGATTTCCATTTTGAAACCCCCTATTTTAAGGAATTCGGTACAATTACGGCAGATATGACAAGCAAACCCGCGGAGGTCAAAATTTTGGATATTGCCGGCGAAAAATAAGTATTCTTGCAATTTGGTTATGGTATGGGTATTTTTATGATCTTTTATCATAATCAATAGATCTTATATTTTGAAATTATTAATTGTACTTATCTGTTTAAGCTTTTCACTGATTACATTTTCTCAGAACAATCCCCCCGTTGCTGATCCGGGAGATGATTATTACGGCACAAGGAACGAAGATAGTCCTGTTCCGGTGATTCTTCACGCGTATGATTCTTATGATCCTGATATGCCGGATGATGAAATTGTTAAGTATAAATGGGATACGGATAATGACGGTCTGTTTGGTGCAGATGATACTGAAGGATCTCCTCTTTATAGCGGAGATTCAGATGCCGAAGGAGTTGAAGTTGAGGTTGTTTATGAATGGTTACCCGGTCAAACGTATTCAATCAATCTTATTGTAGAAGATACTTACGGAGCAACATCAACTGCGGCATTAACAACCATACATATTTTACCGTATGGTACTGCAATCCCTATAAATATTATTAATCTTACTTATGATGATTATGTAGGTGGTGACGGATTATTTAAACTTAAAATATTACATCCTTATGCAGATGCTCAAACATTAGATGCATCTTTCATAATGTATCCAGATGACGTGACATTAAATTGTTTTGACGGGGAAGATAATCCTGTTACTCAACTTAACTATCCTGGAGGAAACGTGAAAACAGAATATAATTTATACTATAACTCAACCGAATTTACAGATGCTATTAATCACTACCAGTTAAAAGTTATACTTACAAAAACAGGCGAAACATACGAAGTTGTTAAAATAACCAGGCCATTTACTATTGATAATACACCTCCGGAAATTACATGTCCGGATAATCAGATAAGGCCTGCCGGTGAATCAGATATATATACTGCAACGGGAACAGAATTTGACCCGGAATCTGCAACTGATAACTTATGTGATCCGGAGGTGTTCAATGATATCAACCTTCTTGAAACTCTTGACGGATATTCATTTGGCACGGGTACAACAACAGTAACATGGACAGCAGAAGATCTCGCCGGTAATACCGATCAATGCAGTTTTGATGTAGATGTCAGTCCATATACTGATATCCTGAATGAAAAAACAAACACTTTACAGGTATATCCGAATCCTGCTGAAAATTATCTGATAATTGATTTTGGTGTTAATAATGTGGAATCAATAATATTAATAGATCCGGCTGGCAGGACAGTAAAAAGGATCAGGGCAGGGAAGAATGGGAATAATATACTGGATACCAGCAAATTAAAACCCGGATTATATACTGTTTCTGTACATTTTGAAAATCAGAGAGTAATTAACCAGAAAGTGGTGATCAGCAAATAATTTTCGTTAGATAAATTATAATAATAATAAGCTTTAGAGAGACTATACCTGATAAAAAGGGATCAGCGCCGAGCGTTAAAAAATAGCCCGGTGGGCTATTTTAGCGAAGGAGCCAGATTGCAGGGGTGGCTCGATCCCAGCATGAAATGGAAAAGGCAGGAATGAAAAGCCCTCCTTCGCTAAAGCTTCGGAGGGCGGAGGTGGGCCCAGCTGGGATCG
>CAZDOM010000021.1:0-36658 GCA_964507015.1 uncultured Rikenellaceae bacterium
AAGTAAAAAATATCAATGAAGCTTTTACTTTCTATAAAAAAAGAACTTCAGTCATACAGGGAGAATATTCACCGGATCCTTCCGGTAAAAAGAATTTCTTCCTGAAGGATCCTTACGGAAATATTTTCCAAATGGTTGAAGGTAATAACTGGTTTATGAATGAGAACAAAATATCGGGTGGGTCATATGGGGCCATCATCGGTATTTCAGATATTGAAAAAGCCCGGGCAGTCTATTCTGATATCCTTGGTTATGATTTAGTTGTATATGATTCAACAGGCGTTTTCCCTGACTTTGCCGGACTTCCCGGTGGTGATGTTGTTCTCAGGAGGATGCTGCTTAGAAGATCCGAGCCTTTCAAGGGTCCCTTCAGCAGGGTATTAGGAGCCAGCGAGATTGAGCTTATAAGTTCAGGGGAGCCGGGTAAGAAAATCTATGAAGACCGGTTATGGGGCGATCCCGGTTTTATACACATGTGTTTTGATATAGGCAACATGGATAAGCTGAAATCATACTGTGCGGAGAAGGGATTCCCTTTCAGAGTCGACAGTAAACAAAGTCATGAGGGACAAAGCTTTGATATGGGTGAAGCTGCCGGACATTTTGCATATATTGAAGACCCCGACGGGACATTGATAGAATTTGTTGAGACGCAAAAGGTACCTATCCTTAAAAAATTAGGCTGGTACCTCAACCTGAAGAAAAGAGATCCTGAAAAATCGCTACCTGAATGGATACTTAAAGCCCTGAGGTTCTCAAGAGTAAAGATCAGATAAATTGCGGATTGCGGATTGTGGATTGCAGATTTTAAGGATTTTTATTCTGCCAGTCTTTCAACATCGCGGAAGACCCGCATGATGTTGCCGCCCCATATCTTTTCTATCTCGGTTTTCTTATAACCACGCCTTAATAACTCAATGGTTATATTTTTCATCTCGGCAGCCGTTTTGCAGCCATCAACTCCTCCCCCTCCATCGAAATCAGTGCCTATGCCAACATGGTCTATGCCAATGATCTGGACAACATGATCGATATGATCAACCACATCTGCAACAGTTGCCAGTTTCCTGTATTTGTTATAAATCTCCCATCGCTCATTTCTGTATTCCTCTTTCTTCTCTTCAGTCAACCCGCTGAAATCGTCATATTTATCTTTCAGCTCCTGCATCTTGGATTCAAGTTCAGGATTAGGTTCAGGCGGTTTAATATAACTACTGAGAATACATATCTGGATAACTCCCCCGTTTTCTTTAAGAGCCACAAGCATTTCATCTGACAGATTCCTAGGACTTGAGCATAATGCTCTTGAAGATGAGTGTGATGCGATGACCGGAGTTTTAGATATATTTATAACATCATAAAATGAAGCATCGGATATATGAGAGACATCTACCATCACCCCAATTCTATTCATCTCCCTTACAACCTCCTCACCAAAAGAGGAGAGCCCGTTATGTTCCGGACCCTGAGGATCGGTAGAAGAATCACATATATCATTATTTGTTGAATGACAAAGTGTTATATATCTTGCGCCAAGATCATGGTATTGACTTATCCGTGATATATCCTTACCTATCGGATAACCATTCTCAATTCCGATAAATGCAGCTATCTTACCCTCTTTCTTTAACCTGTATGCATCATCAGGGGATAATGCTAATTCAGCCATTCCCGAATTTTTTTGGACATTCTCATGAATAGCCCTAAAAATTTTCAGGGTTTCTTTATGTACTTTATTGAAGGTGGAGTCATCTCTTGGTCCCTGGGCCAGGAATACTGCAAAGAATTCTGCATCAAGTCCTCCCTCTTTCATTCTTGGAAAATCAACGCACCCCCTGTCATGCTTTACCCCTAGATCATAACCTGTCCGTACTATATCCATTGGTGTATCGCAGTGAGTATCAACAGTCAGATACTGCTGATGTATCCTGTCGGCACGTCTTGATAACTGTTCATCACTGACCTTGCATCCGGCAATAATAAAAGTTAAAAATAAAGCAGTGAAAATTGTTCTCATCAGGTTCATTTTTTTTCTTCCGAAAGATAGACAATATGACCTAAGGATGTTCAGACAATAGACTGATTTAACACTATTTAACAATGAATCATACTAGCATTTACAGGGGTCGGTAACATTTTATGTCAATCCTGGATACAACGTACGGAGAGACCCTGCGATTTTGTGAATGATGATTGCTCGAATGTATCACTGTTACTGATAGCTGTTCTGCTATAAGCTCCATTAAATCCGGTATCTGTTTCTACAAACCCGGTTGCCGACCAGAAATAACCAGAATAACCCATATCTGAATAATATTTAACAGGCTCGGTTACCACACCCCAGCGTGTACCTCCAGGCAATGCAGTAAATCCGCTGCTATTGGTTATTGACGATTTGGTCATGATCCAGTGTGTCAGGTCAGCTTCCTTAAGATAGTTTCCGGCAACACTCTCTCCACCTGTAAAGGCAGCAAGAGCCGCCCATTCAGAATCATCCGGAACATGCCATCCGTCAGGACAAAGGTTACCTGTATTCACGGCATGCCAGTTATAAAGAGCTCCATAAATGTTTTTATATTTTTCTTCATCATTAAGGTACCAGCAATATCCTGGAGAAGACATGTTGATCCATTCGGAAGTACCTGATACAAGCGGGATATCGGTTCCATCGTTATATTTAGTTGTTCTGAGGTTTTCTGCCATCCAGTTCTGATCACCTATTATTATTGTTTTATATGTATTACCATCTGTATCACTTACCTCGCCATAGGACAAACCTGGGTTAAACTCAATATTACCCGTAACACTGCCAGATGTAGTGAATTCAAGTGCACCTCCATAAGCATTTCCGGCACTGTTTAAAGCATATGCCCTGACATAATATTTTGTTCCCGGAGTAAGATCTTCCATTATAACGGAGAAGCTACCGATATGTGATCCACCATCGGCCCAGAAATACTCTCCCGTTAGATCTGGTTCCTGAATAATATTACTGTAACACACGCCACGATCAACCCATACACTTTTACCGGTAGAAACCAAAGTCCCTTTGAAGACTGCCAGGATTTCTGATATATCGGTTACGTCATCAGTACTTACAATAGGTATCTCTTCGTCATCTTGTTTTGGCAAACAACTTTGTAATGATAAAGAAATCAGAATTAAGATTATTAAAACATAATTAATAAATGGCCCGGGTCTTTTCATTATCTAAAGTATATCTAATTTATCTGCAAATATCTTACTAATTTTTATTCAAACGTAAGTTTTGCTGTTTTAAGCATTTATTCCGGAGCCAAAATACTGTTTTTCCAGTATATTATATTAATTCTTTTTGATGTAACTGCAATAATTAGTTCTTTTAACCCTGGTTGGCGGAATGGGGCAGCCATGAAAAAAATGGAAAAATTGCTTTCTTTATGGCTCAAATTAATCAAACAAACTATATTTTATCATCTAATCCTTGAGGCAACGAACTGAATAGCCATCTTTTTTTTCTACTCCGTAAAGAGATAATTCTCCTTTGGAAGAGTATAATGCCCTACAAATGCCAGATTCATCACCTTCATCTTCAGATGTCCAGAAAAAGGTCATATAGCCTATATATCCCATAGTTTTGTCACCGCTGCGGCCACTTGAAAGAGCGGTAAAACCACTTGAATTAGTTGCCCCGGTATTTGGACTTTTCCAGGAATTTGTACCTGTTTCTTTCAATTTACCACCTGCTGGATCGTCACCTCCAAGAAAGTTAGATAAATTCCACCAGTCTTGCATAGACGGCAGATGCCAGCCATCAGGACAGGCTTTGATAGCAACTTCCCAGGAATATAAGTACCCATGGGTCTTTACATAGTCTTTAATATCTTCATAAACCCAGCAACCATTCTCAGTTTTAAAGGCAAGGTTTTCAGCCATCCACCATTGATCGCCTATTTTAACGGTTTTGTAGACTTTCCCATCTCTTTTATCGGTAAATGAGCCTGTTTCCTGAGCATATGAATACGTACAAATGCCAGCAGTAAAATAGAATGTTGCAATCAATAAAAATGAAATCTTTTTCATAATAAATTATTTAAATTGATAATATTCATTTTAGAAATTAAAGTACAATAACTGCAAAAGACTGTTAGATTCATCAGGGAATTTGCTTTTGGATAATATCATTAAGACAAAATATATCTTTTTATTTTCCTCAAAATTCCAGTCAATATATTTATTCCGGGGACCCTTTTCATATACTCCCGATATTCATTACCAAACTTTTCAGTCAATAATTTATCTTCTCTTCTTGTACCGAGATAGGTCAGCAATATTCCGGGAATACCAAGTACAACAAAAATCCAGTGAGGATATAGAAAGGGAGTGGCAATAAATATTGAAAGAATCCCGCCGGTATATTGAACATGTCTGACAATTGAGTAAAGTCCGCTTGTCACTATTTTATTTGTATGAACATATGCTTTCCCCTTGCTTACATTACCTTTTAATCTAAAATATATGAAAGGATATATTACGAAGATCATACCAATTAACCAGAAAACTGCTCCAAAATAAAACAACAATTTATTTTCATGAGGTTCTATTACTTTTAATAAAACAAGCGGATTTAAAGGGAAACATATTATCATTAATAAATATGCTATTAAATCCAGGTAGATATGTCTGATTTCCTTTTTCATTTTAAAATTTTCTGCAATTCATTAATATAGTGATAGTAATAACCTAAACATACCAAAACCAGATTAATGTGCTTTGTTAATAACAAAGTTAACCATTGTCCAATAAAAAGTCAATTTTACCTACTATCTGTTGGCTACCTTCCCCTCAGGTCAGGCGGGAAGCCAACTATAATCAATTACCGTCAGCTTTAGCTGACGGTTAACAGGTTCTCACCATCTCTACAGGACTTTAGTCCAATAATATTTGGGCTAAAGTCAACGGTAATAAAATATAGATCAGATATATACAAAGCAAAGCCCCCCCGAGGTTTCGGGAGGGCAGCCATGAAAAGAATGGAAAAAATTGCTTTTGGACAGTAAAAGCATCTTTAAAGTCTTACGACTTTATATACGTTACTTAATTTTCCTTTAATAAGTCTCAGAAAATATATACCAGCAGGCAGATCCTGCATATTTACCTGTTTTTCAATAGTTGACGTTTCAATTATATCTCTTTTAACAAGTTTGCCATCCTGGGTAAGCAGTACCAGGTCCACCTTTCCATCAAGCGGCTCTTCGAACCTTATATTCAAAATTTCGCTTGCCGGATTGGGATAAATTGTCACATTAACCAGTATTTCGAGGTTTTCCTCAACCGTAGTAACAATAAGCTGCTGCTGAAATCCGTGGGTAAGTATTATTGTGGGGTTTACAGGATCATCCTGGAATGTGGGAATAATAGTCTCTCCCAGTGTCCAGCTTATTGAGACACCAGGAGCCTCATCATAACCCCCGGCACTGGCTATTACTTTTGGTTCAAGTGTTTGTGCACTAACAGGCAATATTATTGCCATGGTGATCAGCGTGATAATATATCTCTTCATGTCCGGATTATTACGATCAAGTTTGATACTTTCTGTAAAAATATACTAAAATCGAAAAAAAACCAATAATATTTTATTCATTTTCATCAGTTACTGAAAAAAAAGGATGAAATAACGTTTTAAGGTGGGGAACCAGCTTATTCTGTTGAGATAAAGTTAATGTTCTCCGATAAGTATATAAAGTCCTTTCCCCGAACAGTGTTCCAATACGTTTTATAAATTTGTGTTTTTAATTTTATGCCAGCATTAATAAATATGCGTCACCGACTTATTCCGGTAATACTTTCCATCTCAGGTGGAATCCTTGCCGGATTGGCCTGGACAAGCTGGTTCACAGGACTCATTCTGCTGGTGGCTTTTGTTCCATTTTTTATACTTGAGAACTACCTCTTCGAGAACAGGCAGAGATATTCTCCATTTGCATTCTTCAATTACAGCCTTCCCGGATTGATCATATTCATTTCCATTACAATGGGATGGGTAAGGGCTGCAAGCAATACAGCAGTTATAACCATTATACTGGGAATGTCATTCCTTATGACTTTTATTATGTGGCTGGCACATATTATAAGGTTAAGAGCAGGTTCTGTCCATGCATCATTGGCAATTATTGTATTCTGGCTCGCTTTTGAATTCATTTCACTTAATTTTGTTCTCCTCACACCATGGATCAACCTTGGCAACGGTCTTGCAAAAGATATTCTATTCATCCAATGGTATGAGGTTACAGGAAGTTCAGGTGGTACACTATGGATTATCGCATCTAACCTGTTTCTGTCTCTTTTCCTTATTAACTTTAACATCAGGAAAAAAATATTTCTATATATATGGGTACTTATTATTATCCTGCCGGTAACAGTCTCATTAATAAGATATTATACGATTAATTACAATGAAGTCCACGGTAATGAGGTCATTATTATACAACCAAACATAGATCCATATATGGAGAAATTCAAAATACCTTTTGATGAACAGCTGAGAAAAACCCTTGATATGGCAGAAACAGAAGTTACGGATAAAACAAAATGGGTACTTACTCCTGAAACAACTGTGGATGATCCTATAAATGAGGATGATATGGACACAAACCATTATATACTTGCTCTCAGGCAATTTGCCTTAATACATCCTTCCATAGCAATTATTTCAGGACTCGTCAGCTACCGTTTATATCCTGATATTGGTGAAGCCCCAACTGTAACAGCAAGGAAATTAGATTCAGCTGATAAATATTATGATCATTATAATTCTGCATTTTTAATTGATTCAGGAGGTGTAACGGGGATATATCATAAATCGAAGCTGGTTGCCGGTATTGAAATGCAGTTTTCAGCAGGTCTCGGAAAGATCATTAACATGATCGTCCCATACCTTGGAGGTTCTAAATGGGGTTACGGGACTCAAAAAGAGAGAGATTGTTTTGAACATCCTGTAACAGGGCAGGTTGCCGCTCCAATAATTTGTTATGAATCAGTCTTCGGGAATTATATTGCTGATTATGTCAGGAATGGTGCGGAAGTATTGTTTATTATCACAAACGACGGGTGGTGGAAAAATACCCGGGGGTATAAACAACACCTGAATTATGCTTCAATCAGAGCTATTGAAACAAGAAGAGCTGTTGCCAGGGCAGCAAATACAGGTATATCATGTTTCATTGATATACGCGGGAACCGTACACAAGAAACAAAATGGTGGACTGAAGCCGTTATCAGAAGTAAAATAAGATCTGAGAATAATATAACACCATATGTAAGGTATGGTGATGTTATAATGAAACTTTCAGCAGTGATAAGCGTTTTATTACTGGCTTATGTATTTATTGCAATGCCAATAAGGAAGAAAAATATGGTTTCCTGATCAAAATGTGCAACCCTTAAATTTCCCGATTGTCTTTTAAACAGGTATGTAATAAAAGTGGACCGGTCAATTATAAATATTCATGCACCTCTTGTTGAGGAATGTAAAAAAGGAAGTATTAAAGCGCAATTCATGCTTTACAAACAATATTCAAAGGCGATGTATAATCTGGCCTACAGGATGATGAATAACAGGGAAGATGCAGAGGATATTCTGCAGGAGACATTTACGGAATGCTTCAGGAAGATAGAGACATTCAGGTTCGAATCGACATTCGGTGCCTGGCTGAAGAGTATCCTGCTTAACCGGTGTATAAACCAGATCAGGAAGAAAAAGGCCGAACTGGTATATTATGAAAATATCCCGGCAATAGCCTCAGAGGATGAGGAAGAGATAATTTATGATACAGATAAAATATTCAAGGGGATAGAACAGCTTCCTGATGGATACAGGATTGTGCTCACCCTTTACCTCCTTGAAGGTTACGACCATACGGAGATATCTCAAATAATGGGCATCTCTGAATCCACTTCAAAATCTCAATATTCGCGTGCCAAGGAAAAATTAAGAAACATACTGATAAATGAAATGAATTATGGACAGACTGGAAGAATATATCAGTAGTAAAAGGGAAGATCTCGATAAATATACTCCCTCAGACAATGTCTGGAAAGGAATACGGAAAAATCTGCATAGCAGAAGACGGGATATAATAATGTGGCTTTCAGCTGCAGCAATGATAATAGTTATACTATCCACTGCTGTACTTTTTTACATTGCTAAAGAGAGAGAAAATTATGTTTTAACAAAAAAAGATGCCGACATCCGGCTAATGAAGGCAAATCCCGAACTGATGGAGAGTGAAATATATTATAATAACCTGATCCACGACCTCTATATACAGGCAACACCTCTGCTTACCAAAAATCCTGATATAGAAAAAGAACTTAGAAATGACATGTCACAGATTGACAGTATTTGTGTCGATATTAAAAAAGACCTGAAGGATAATGTTGCTAATCAGGAGGTTATCGAAGCTCTGATAAATAATTACAGGATAAAAATACGTATCCTGGAAGATTTACTCAATACTTTGAAACAGGACCAAAACAGTGAGAATAATAAATCAAACCATGTACTATAGATCAGCCATATTAATATTGCTTATAATGTACTCAGCCGGCCTTGTGTCGGCACAGACATATTCTGAGAAGAAAACATATATGAAGAGTCTGCCTGTTGACAGGGATATGACTCTTGAAATTGACAATAAGTACGGTACCATCCGTATAACTACATGGGATACCGATTCTGTAGAAATTAAAGCGGAAGTGGAAGCATTTGCTTCTGACCACAAAAGGCTTGATAAAATGTTCAGGGGTGTTGATGTAAATATAACAGGTTCAAGTTACCTGGTAAGGGCACAAACCAGTTTTACACAGAATATCAGTATCCTTTTTGAAAGCTTCAAAGGATTGACAAGCAGTTTTATCCCTTACGAATCAAAGCTTCAGATCAACTATTATATAAATGCACCCGAATACCTGGATATCAGGATCACAAACAGGTATGGTGATCTATATATGGAAAACAATACCGGAAATCTCACCCTTAACCTTTCAAACGGAGCCTTCAAAGCCAATTCACTGAACGAAATAAATAGTGGCGAACTCCTGTTTTGTGATGCTACAATAAATAAAATAGTAAAAGCACGTCTTAATACCTCATTTTCTGAAATAAAAATAGATGAGGTACAGGATCTTAACATAACCTCAATCTCTTCAAAACTCAATTTGGAAAAAGTGGGAACATTGAGAGCTGAATCAAGGAGAGATAAATTTTATATTGGAACAGCCGGTTCCTTAAAAGGAAACTCATATTTTACCGATCTTAGTGTCGGGGAATTGCAGAAGGAAATCAATATTGTAACAAAATATGGTGAACTGGATGTTGATTTCATAAGTCGTGGAATAGAAATGATAACAATAAATTCCGATTATACTGATATAAGCCTCTCTTTTGACCCTTCAGTATCTTATAACCTTGATATAAGACACCTGAACTCATTTCTTGTGCTACCGGAAAAAGCCGGTAATATTGAAAAAAAGACACTTAATGAGGACCGTAAAGAATATATGACATATGGCTCAGTAGGACGTAATCCGGGAAATATCAAAGTGTTAATTGATGCAACAAGAGGTAATATTTATTTAAAATAATTCGAAATGATGCATCCGTTTATCTCTTTTTATGTCCTTAGTTAAATAAAACCTATTATAATTACATACCTGTGATGAGGAGAAAATATATTGGGATTATATCATTGATTTTAGTGATCATAATGACATCGTGTCTGAAAAGCCTGTTTTGTGTCAGGGGAGACGGCATTATGGAGACTGATACACGCCGTATATCTAATTTCAATGAGTTGGAAAATTCAACTTCATTCGATGTTATCTATAAGAAGGCTGATACTTTTAGTATTCGTATCAATGCCGAGCAGAACATCATTAATTATATTGAGACAAATGTTTATGATAATTGTCTTGAGATAACTACCAGTCCTGCCACAATCTGCCTGGATTACACTGAAAGACCTCTGATAACTGTTACATCTCCTTCGCTGACAAGAGTATACAATACAGGTTCCGGAGAATTCATTGGTGATGAACTTTCTGCAGAGTCATTAACATTAAAGGATAGCGGATCCGGAGATATTACAATTGAAACGGTTAATAGTGATGATGTTAATGTAAAAATTACAGGGTCGGGTAATATCGAATTAAAAATGGTTGTATGCTTAAATTTTGATTGTCTTATCACCGGGTCGGGGGATGCCACAGCAAACGGGTATTGTGAAGATGCTCACCTGAAGATAACAGGAAGCGGAAGTATTTATACTGCGGATATGATAGCAGGTAACTCATCAGTAATTATTTCCGGAAGCGGGAACGTATATACTACAACAACAGACTATCTTAACGGGTTAATTTCAGGAAGCGGTAATATTTTTATCCGGGGTAATCCTGACATTGACCAGACAATAACCGGCACAGGTAGAATAATCAGTTATAAATAAAGTATTTAAACATGAAAAGGATCTTTCTGTTAATTATAACCTCTGCACTTCTTTTTCAAAACGATGTTTTCAGCCAGTTTATAATGAAACAGGCCGGAGTAAGGACCGGGATAAGAAGTGGTATATTTTTTCAGGCCACAACTGAAGCAGGCAATGCAGAGGTAGGATATAATGCGATGCTGGGTTTCAATAATGGCGGTATCCAGTTAACAGGTCTGAGAATAATCTACGAAAAGGCACTCACTGAAATTTCACCAGATCTTTATTTTGCATGGGGTTATGGCGGTCATACTGGATTTATAGTGACTGACCACGTAGGATATTTTGGAGAAAAATACTATTTCCAGGGTGAACGATTTTGTCCTGTATTCGGCGCTGACGGCTGGCTGTCGGCAGAATACAGGTTCTTTGATATCCCGTTAATAATAGGACTTAATATAAAGCCCTTTGTGGAGCTTACAATCCCTGCATTTGTAAGGCTGATGCCAGGTGATATAGGTATATCAGTCTCATATGTTTTTTAACAACTAATAGAAAAATAACATAATATGGAAAAAAGAATCTTTATTGCGGCATTACTGATTCTTGTATCACTGGTATCATTTACACAGGATCCGGAATTCGAGTATTATAAGAATAAAGAGATGAAAACTCTTCTTGGCCGCGACAGGGCCGGTGGTGGTTACGGCTCATTTACAACAGGTTATTCTGTTATTGATGGTAAGCATGCCATACTATTCGGCGGTCGTTTTTCCTGGCTGCCAAGCCATTCTATGGGAGTGGGAATAGGAGCAACAGGTTTTATTAATGAATTCCATTATGAGCCTTCACTCGATATGGATGTGTTCCTTACTGGAGGGTATGGAGGAATATATATTGAACCTATTTTATTCCCCCGCTGGCCGGTACATTTGTCATTCCCCGTATTGTTCGGGGCTGGAGGAATATCTTTTATTTCAAGAGATAATGATATCAATAATAATTTCATTGAGGATTCAAAAGCATTTCTGCTTATTGAACCATCTGCAGAACTTGAACTGAACCTTACAAGATTCTTCAGACTCGCCTTCGGTGCAACATACAGATACCCCACACAGTTTGATGTGGGACTTCCGGGTACCTATACAATAGATGTAGAATCTCTAAGAACATTAAGCTATACTGTTACATTGAAGTTCGGAAAGTTCTGAGAATTTATTTCACATTGAAGATCCTTACCCCTTCGTCGAGCCAGTTCTTATACTCCTCAATATTCAGGTTTGTGGGCATAGGATTGTTCAGGGGATTGCCTTCATAATCGGCAATAACATAAAGTGGAAGTGCATTGGTTTTATATCTAGATATTTCGATATCCTCATTTATCTTACCTATTGTTTTTTTGACCTTACCATCAATTGCAGATGTTATCCATTCATCTTCAGGAAGTTGTGTCCGGTCATCAGCATACAATGATATAATTACGAAATTATCCCTGAGCCTCTGAAGGATCTCAGGATCAGACCATACTTTAGCTTCCATTACTTTACAATTGGCACAGGCATGTCCTTTAAAATCAATAAGTGCTGGTTTTCCCTGTTCCCTGGCACAGGCCAAACCCTGGTCATAATCAAAATAGCCCATAAGTCCCAACGGCATTTCAAACAGATTCTCATATTTGGATTCGGAACAGAGTTCACTTACAGATGAAAATCCGAATGCCGGGGCGGGACCTGTATTACTTTCAGCGGGTACCGGTTTTTTATAAAACCATGAAGTTTCCTGTGCAGGAAGGAAAGCAGATAATCCTTTCAGGGGTGCCCCGAACAGCCCGGGGATGAGATAGAGCATGAATGAAAATACTGTGATGATCAGGAAGAGCCTGAAGGTTCCGATATGCTTTAGATCACTATCATGGGTAAATTTTATCTTACCCATAAGGTAAAGACCAAGCAGGGCAAAAAGAATTATCCAGATGCTCAGGAAAATGTCCCTTGAAAGTATGCCAAAGGAATAAACACTATCGATAGTCATCAGGAATTTCAAACTGAAAATAAGCATGATAAATCCGAGGACTACTTTAACAGAGTTAAGCCAACCTCCGGATTTAGGCATTCTGTTCATGACCGAAGGGAACAGTGCAAAAAGAGTAAATGGAAGTGCAAATGCAAGTCCGAAACCGAACATTCCAAGTGTAGGTTTCAGGACATCACCACTGGCAGCTTCGACAAGAAGTGCACCGACTATAGGTCCTGTGCAGGAGAATGATATTATAACTGTTGTCAATCCCATAAAGAAAGCTGCCAGGATACCCCCTTTATCGATTTTCGAATCGGTACCTGTAACCCATTTATTAGGCAGTATAATCTCGAAAGCTCCGAAGAAAGATACCGCAAACAATACAAAGAGTGCAAAGAAGATGATATTAGGTATCCAGTGGGTGCTCAGTGTATTGGCAAACCCTGCTCCTGCACTTGTAAGAGATACTATTATCCCCAGTGAGGTATAAATAAGGATTATGGAGACTCCAAATATTATTGCCTTCAGAACAGACTTTCTCCTGTTTTCAGATCCCTGTGAAAAGAATGCAACAGTCATCGGTATCATCGGGAAGACACATGGCGTAAGTATACCTGCAAATCCTGCCACAAGAGAAAGTATTAAGAATCCCAAAAGTCCTTTCCTCCCTGCAGGTTCATCAATTTCGCCTGCTGAGGTGATCTCCTGAGTTATACCGGAATCATTTATATTAATCTCAAACGGAATATCCTTAGGAGGTGAACATATCATATTATTACATGCCATATAGGTAACTTCTCCTGTTACCCTGAATGAAGGAGATCTTGTATTTATCTTCTGCCTGAACTCTGCCCTGTCATTAAATGACTTAATCTTAAAACCAAAAGCTTCATCAAATATTTCTTCCGGTTCTGTTACTTCCCATGGAATACCTTCCAATGAGAAGTCGCTAATTGTATCGAACCGGATCGAGGTTGCTATCGGGCCTCCTTCTGGGATATCCAAAGAATAGATATGCGATCCTTTTTCTATTTCGGCAGTAATGATCAGATCATAGAGCTTATCCCCTTTCTTCTCATATCCAAAAGTCCAGGTTACTGGATCGAAGATCTGAGCTTTAAGAGGCATTACTGCCAGGATACCCAGGAATAACAGAATTACTTTTCTTTTTGGCATGTTCTTGATTATTACTTAATTCAAAAATAATAAACATTAAACAATAAAGAATGAGAATTGTTTTGGATTATCAATCACCTGGTAATGGATCAGTCCAGGTCTATTTCATTGCCATACCTGTCGAAGAAATGGTATTCCAGCATATGATATGATGTAACAGCCTGTACTTTGAGGTTAATATGGTATTTAATGTTCCATTTACGATAAACAGATATCAGACCTTCCTTAAGGAATGCTGCAACAAATGGATGAACATTAAGTATGAGTCTTTTTGTTTTTATTTTATCGACAATAAATGCAAGATTACTTTCCATCTCATCAGTAAATAGTATTGTTGGTTTTATTTCGCCTGTACCCTGACAGGCAGGACATTTTTCATCTGTAACAATACTCATTTCCGGTCTTACTCTCTGTCGTGTTATCTGCATAATGCCGAATTTCGTAAGTGGCAGGATATTATGTTTTGTTCTGTCACCTGACATAAGCTCTTTCATTTTTTCAAAAAGAAGCTGCTTATTATCATTCGACTGCATATCGATAAAATCAATAACTATTATACCGCCCATATCTCTCAGCCGCAGCTGCCTGGCAATCTCTTTTGCAGCTTCCGCATTGACTTCCATCGCATTAGACTCCTGGTCATTACCTGTCCGGGACCTGTTACCACTATTAACATCAATCACATGAAGGGCTTCGGTATGTTCAATAATAAGATAAGCTCCATGCTTAAATGATACTGTTCTGCCAAACAGTGATTTTATCTGTTTATTGATACCAAAATGATCGAAGATCGGGAGACTTCCATTATAGAGTTTAACAATTTTAGCCTTTTCCGGAGCTATTTCCCTGATATATTTACGGATATCCTCAGACAGTGCAGGATCATTAATATGAATGCTGTTAAAGGTGACATTCAGCATGTCGCGCAGGATAGTTGTTGTTCTGTTCAGTTCTCCGATAAAGAGTCTTGGGATTTTTGTATCCTTTTTAAGGTTATAAAAGGAGGATTCCCATCTCCGGACAAGATCGCGTAACTCGGCATCGAGTGTAGCCACCTTTTTACCTTCGGCAACAGTTCTAACAATAACTCCGTAATTCCTGGGTTTTATGCTTTGCAGCAGTGTTTTGAGGCGGTTTTTTTCCTCCTGAGATTCAATTTTAGATGATACTGATACCTTATCGGAATATGGTATCAGTACCAGGTTTCTTCCCGCAAGAGATATCTCAGAGGATAATCTTGGCCCCTTTGTGGATATGGGTTCTTTAGTTATCTGTACAATTACTGTATGACCCTGTGTCAGAACATCAGTAATCTTTCCGTCTTTATCTATATCCTTTTCAGGCTTAAATTTATGGACCGGTCCTACCCTGCCCTGTCTCTGAAGCGCTGTAATATAGTATTTCTGCTGTGTACGGAACTGAGCACCAAGATCAAGGTAATGCAGGAATGCATCACGTTCATATCCTACATTAATAAAAGCAGCATTCAGTCCGGGCATTATCTTCTTTACCTTTCCCAGGTAAATATCCCCTACTGAAAACTTTATATTTCTTTTTTCCTTGTTTAGCTCAATTAATTGCTTGTCTTCCAACAAAGCAAGAGAAACCTCGGAATCATTTACATCAATAATCAGATCCTTGCTTGTCACTTCCTCTTTTGATGCGGATTTATTTTTAATCAGCTTTTCTCAACTTCCACATAAAATAAGCCTAAAGATCACAGGACCTTTAGGCTTAATATTCATATCGATACGACCACCCTATGATCTGCTATTTCTTCTTATGCCTGTTCTTCCGTAAACGCTTCTTGCGTTTATGGGTAGCCATCTTATGTCGTTTTCTTTTTTTCCCGCTTGGCATATAGAATTACTTCTTAACGTTTGATTTAACCTTGTTGATAAAGGATTTAGCCGGTTTAAAAGCAGGAATGTTATGAGCAGGAATTATAATTGTTGTGTTCTTTGAGATATTCCTTGCAGTTTTCTTTGCTCTTTTCTTAACGATAAAACTTCCGAAACCTCTGAGGTAAACATTGTTACCTGTTACCATTGAGTGTTTTATGGTCTCCATTAAAGCTTCTACAGTCTTCTGTACAGTTACCTTTTCAATACCAGTGTTTTTGGCAATTTCATTAACGATGTCTGCTTTAGTCATTTTTCTAGAATTTTAAAATTCAACATATTATTTTGATTATTCGTTTTTTCAACCCTGCAAATATAAAAATATTATTTATTAAAATTGAAACAGTTACAATAATAAAATTTTTTTTTGACATTATTATTGCCTTAATTACAATGAAATAGAAAAACAACAATCTTCGAGGGTTGAATAGAAAGCATTTTTGCACCCCTGTGAGAGCTTTTAAAAACTGCTGAGCAACAATATAACCTTTAACCAGCGCTTAATTGTCAATAGTTGTTTTTTTTTTAACTTTGCATTCTATTTAATGATTAATTAAAAATATAATATCTATATGTCAATCAATAAGGTTTTACTGGTAGGCAATGTCGGGAAAGATCCGGTAGTAAGATATTTCGACAAAGGTGTTGCAAAAGCAACTTTCCCTCTTGCCACAAGCGAGACATATACCAACCAGCAGGGGGAGACAATTACCTCAACTGAATGGCATAATATTGTACTATGGCGTGCGCTGGCTGAAGTGGCTGAAAAAACTGTCAAAAAGGGAGCACAGGTCTATGTGGTAGGAAAGATAAAAACCCGGTCATATGTTGATAAGGAGGGTAATAATAAATATATCACAGAGATACTGGCTGATACCATGATGGTAATAGAAAAGAAACCCGGACAGACTAATTATTCCGGACAATCAGATAGTACCAATGATGATTATCAGCCCAACAGGAGTAGTGCTCAGGAAACTAATGAACCTGGTTCCGGTTACACTGCTGCAGACAATAAAAAAAATACAGGCAGTACAATCAACAATCAACCAGACAAGGATGAGCCTTTCAACCAGGGAAATGATAACTCACAAAATGAGGATGATCTTCCTTTTTAATTTAATTTAAAGTAAAACTGTTTCAGTTGGAACCTGGATATTCATATTCAGTATTGAAATCTCTTGCAGGAATAATTGTATATGCTCCCGATTATAAAATCTTTATCGGATTTGCTGTTCTTGCAGTTCTTCTGTTTGGATCAGCAATGTTCTCAGGATCCGAAGTTGCATATTTCTCATTAAGCCCTGAAGACCTTGAGAAATTCAGAAATGACAACAGAAAGAAAGCAAAGGTTGTTCTGAAGCTGTACAGCATACCGGAGAGACTGCTGAGTACGATCCTCATCGCAAACAATACTATTAACGTTGCAATTGTACTCCTTGCTGCTTTTATCAGTGCAAGACTATTTGATGTCAGTGAGAGTCCAGTTCTCGGATTTCTTCTCGAAGCTGTAGTGATAACATTTCTTTTACTTTTTTTCGGTGAGATATTACCAAAGGTATATGCCTCAAGGAATAATGTGGAACTGGCAATTTTAATGGCCCTCCCGCTCTCTGTCACACAAAAGATACTCCATCCAATAGCCACAATGCTGATGCGCTCTACATCAATGGTTAAAAGGAGAGCCGGTAAACGACGGGCACATATCAGTATGAATGACCTTTCTGATGCACTTGAACTTACATCCGATGATCTGAAGGAGGATGAAAGAATACTTAAAGGGATACTCAATTTCGGGAATATAAATGTAAGTGCCATAATGTGCCCCCGTATTGATGTAACAGCTATTGATATCCAGCTTGGATTCAAAGAAGTAATCCCGTTGATAATAGAGTCAGGATTTTCGAGGATACCTGCATATTCAGAGTCGTTCGATAATGTAAAAGGGATATTGTATGCCAAAGATGTTCTCCCTTATATAAATAATCCCGGTTCATTTAAATGGCTGACTCTTTTAAAACCTCCATATTTTGTACCTGAAACCAAAAAGATTAATGATCTGCTAAAGGAGTTTCAGGTAAATAAAATACATATGGCAATTGTTATAGATGAATATGGTGGTACTGCGGGAATAATTACCCTGGAAGATATACTTGAAGAGATTGTTGGTGAAATAACTGATGAAAGTGATGATGAAGAGGTCCTCTACAGTAAACTCGATGAAAAAACATATATTTTCGCTGGTAAAATACTGCTGAATGACCTGAACAAACTCCTTGGATTCGAAGAAGATCCATTTGATAAAGTAAGAGGTGAATCAGAGACTCTGGCCGGACTTATCCTCGAGCTGACAGGAGAAATACCCAGAAAAGGCCAGGTTGTAAATTATAAGCGATTTATATTCATTATTGAATCAGCCGACAGGAGAAGAATTAAGGAGATCCGCGTCACAATAAATGATGAAGAGACATCTGATGAACTGGAATAGGTTAGTTATAATTTTCTTGATACTTAGTGTCACAAAAGGCTGCCATGATATTGCTGTTCCCCGGCCAAAAGGTTACTTCAGAATTGATCTCCCTGAAAAGGAATATACAATTTTCCATGATACTGTGGTGAATAACAGTTATCTGCCTCTCAGGTTTGAATATCCTGTTTACGGAGATATATCATTCGAGAAAGATGAGTATTCCGAACCCGGATGGTTCAATATAAATTTCCCCGCTTATCAGGCAAAGATATATCTGACATACAGAGATATAGATAATGATCTCGAAGACCTGATGGAGCAGACATATACCATGAATGTAAAAAACCATATTACAAAGGCTGATGCTATAAAGGAGAAGATGTTTATTGACGAGGGAAACAAGGTATACGGTATTCTGTATGATCTGAAGGGAAACACCGCAACAGCAGTACAATTCTTTGTTACCGACAGTGTGAAACATTTTTTCAGGGGATCATTATACTTTTTCGCTCAACCAAATCCTGACTCTCTGGCACCTTTAAATGAGTTTTTCAGGGAGGATATCGTACACCTTATTGAAACCCTGCGATGGGAAGAAAAATGAAATATTTATACTACTGATGGGTTGTATTACAAAACATTATCTTAATGATTCGTCAATTCTGGGTGTCTGGAAAATAGAAGAGGATATTGATACTCTCCTGGGGATGGTAACTCTTGATAATGAAGATAAAAAGAAATACAAGAGTTTTACCAGCAACTCCCGAAGACTTGAATTCCTGAGCGTAAGGGCGCTTCTTGCAGAGCTTCTCGATAAGGATGCAAGAATAGTATATAATAAAAATAATAAGCCCTTTATTAAAGACGGATCAAGATTTATCAGTATATCACATTCTAATAAACTTACTGCAATATTGTGCAGTACAAATGATAAGGTAGGGATTGACCTTGAATACATGAGTACAAACATTGGTAAGATTGCTTTTAAATTTATAAACAGGCATGAGAAGATCACCAGGGAAAAGGATAACCGGAATTACCACCTTTATCTTCACTGGTGTGCAAAAGAGGCTCTTTATAAAATTTGTGACAAAGAGGGAATAAGCATAAGAAGAAACATTACTATTAAACCATTTGAAATAAAAGATTCTGGAGAGATCAAAGGAGCTGTGCATACAAGAAGAATAAACGAATCCTTTGACCTTTTTTATTCAAGGTATGATAATTACGCGATAGTGTGGACAAAAAAGAATTATGAGATCAAATAGGTTTCCCGGGGAAAAAAGCATAGCTCTACTACTCGATCCTGATAAGGCAAAGGGTGAATCCCTTAATCGTATTTTGAGAACAGCTGCAGATTGTAAGGCTGATTATATTATGGCAGGAGGCAGTCTTACTTTCAACAGTATTGATGACCTTATTGATTCAATCAGGGAAATTTGTCCGATACCTGTTGTTCTCTTCCCTGGAAATCTTCTTCAGTTAAGCCATAAAGCCGACACCATACTTTTACTCTCCCTTATTTCAGGAAGAAATCCTGAACTTCTTATAGGAAACCATGTTATTGCTGCCCCCTTTCTTAAAAGTGTGAGGGAAAAACTGATATCTGTGGGCTACATTCTGATAAGCTGTGGATCAAGAACATCGGTTGAATATATAAGTCAGACCGAAGCTATACCTTCTGATAAACCGGATATTGTTGTTGCCACGGCCATGGCAGGTGAAATGCTTGGTCTGGGTACGATTTATCTTGAAGCAGGAAGCGGTGCTATACACCCGGTACCAGCAGGCTTAGTAAGATCCGTAAGGGAAAGTATATCAGTACCTCTTGCTGTGGGTGGTGGCATAAGAACAGAAAAAGAAATTGAAGATATTTTCAAAGCCGGAGCTGATCTTATTATTCTTGGAAACGGTTGTGAAAATGATCCGGATCTGCTTGTTGAGGCTTGTGCCGTGAGAAACAGATTCCGTAAATCTTAAATTCATAATTTATCTGAATAATTCGAACAACGGTTCCCCGGTACAGGCATTTGGATAGGGCACATTAACCAATGTAGAAAGTGTAGGAGCAATATCAGTCAGATTTACCTTCCTGTTGACTGAAGCCCTGTCAACACTCCACCCATACCAGATAAGCGGAACATGTGAATCATATTCATAAGATGAATTGTGATTTGTTACAGTGTTGGTTTCCGATTCAACCCATCCGGGGTTTAATGTAATGATGACATCGCCAGACCTTTGAGGATGATAGCTGTTGATTATCCTCTTAAGGTTCCCCTCTCCAAAATCATTTATCACAAAAGCGGAAAATGGATATGCAGATGAGACCCCTGAAGCCTGAAGCAGGAATCTGGCTGTTTTCTTCTGAATATCTTCAAGTGAGATTTTCGAATCTTCAATAAGAGTCCTGTTAAGAAATACCTGCCTGCCGGTATAACCTTTTACCCAATCACCTTCACCATATATTACCTTAAGATAGCTCCTCAGTAGATACAACACCTGTTCTATCCTGAAATAACCTGAGGGGATACGGTTTTGCTCAAGTATAGCAGGGATTTCTGCAATTCCGTGAGCTGAAGTAAAATAAATAAGAACGTTTCTTTTCCCTACAGAATCAACGAGGTAAGTCACAAGATCCTCTATCTCCCTATCCAGTCTTAGAATGGCATCAGCCATCTCGTATGATGAAGGACCAAATCGGTGTCCTATATAGTCTGTGGAGGTATAACATACTGCCAGATAATCAGTAATATCATCCTTCCCCAGACTCTCCTTCTCGATAAGTTTTTTGGCAAAATCGGTTGTAAGTGAATTTCCATATGGTGTCTCCCTGATTAACGACATATCGTGTAAGGGATTTATTCTTACGTTATTGCCCATCTTTTTCAGATCGTACGGAAAATAATTCTTACTGTCAAACCCAATTTCAATCAAGCTTGTATCAGCCACACAATCATAATAATACTGTTGAGGGCCGGTCAAGTTCCAGGTCTTATTCAGATAGGCGACAGGGTATCTCATTGCATTAAAATCGTTTACCCAGGATGGTAGTGAGTCGAGGTACCAGGTACTGGAGATCCAATTGCCGGTACTGTTTTCATACCAGTAAGCGGCATCAGCTGCATGTCCGGCTGATAATATCGCAGAATATTCCTTCAGTCCAATACCAAAAACCTTGGCTTCTTTCCATGTAGCCATTTTAAGCTCGTCAGTGAATGTTGACGATACCATATTAATAGGAGAATGGATCCGTGATTCATAACCACCACCTGCAGGACCAACACCGGGGTCCTGTGTACAATAAATAAGTCCATTCCTGAGCGGAAGGTACCAGCTGTCGGAAGTAATGCCATGCCATGAAGGTTCCGTACCTGTCGCAATAGTAGCATGAGCCGGGGCTGATTCTGTAAGCATATAATGATAGGCAGCATTCTGATAGGAGGTTCCTTCGTTTAACAAACGTCTTATCCCCCTATCACCAAATCTGTCAGAAAATCTTGCGATCTGATCATATCTCAATTGTTCAACAATGATACCAACAATAAGTTTTGGCTTTTCGGGAGGTATATAAGCTCCCTGTCCATCTGAACCTGTATATACGGATAATATTAAAATAATAATTGCCGTAATGCTTTTCAACCCTTCCATATTTAGAAAAGAATATTGCTTAAAACAAAATCATTTAAACGAGCACCAAAAGTAACTTTTTTAATCATAGAAGCAATAGTACCATACGTGATTTGCCTGAACTTTTCGTTATTTTCTCAGAATGACAAAACGGCCAATATCGGAAAAATCTGTATCGGAATTAGTGATTATCAGTGTATAAATCCCGGGGGACAATCCGGCTGTTTCAATGTGAAGGGGATAACCTGCTGATGAATCTTCCGGATAGTCCCTTATCTTGATTCCCCATGGATTATATAACTTGAGATTTATATCTCCCTTTTGTCTTTGAGGAAGGATCACCTTTATATATTCATTGGAAGGATTTGGGTAAATAATCAGTGATGGAGTAGGTATGGTATCAACCGGGCTTACAACGGGTGTCATTTCAACAATAATCTCTGTTGCTTCACCTTCAACAATAACTATGTCGGTCACTTCTGTTTCATAATACCCTGGTGCTGTGAATAAAAGGTCCCGGGTGCCGGGTGCAAGAAGTCGTATAAAACTGCCTGTAACATTGTTGCTGTAAACATGTGAACTATCTTTATCATGACCATTTATAAAGATCTTTGCTGCGACAGGATCACCAGTAATGGCATTCTTCACAATTCCATGTATTCCATACAACGCATTTTCGAGGTATCCCAGCAGAGAGCGCCGGTTATATTGCCATAATGGATCAAGCTGATCAACAGAAGTGACATAGGAGTTAACCAGTTCTATTGTCACTTCCCTGCCCTGCAATTCATAAGTCACATAATCCTGCCGTCCGCCACGTATGGAATACCATGCAAATCCATTAGTTACTCCATTCTGATAATCAGTCAAATACCCTGGGGGAGCATAAATGTGTACAGTGTCAGCATATTTCCTGCTTATGTTGTAGAACCAGGTATCGTCGGCATGTAATCGAGACCATCTGTCCCATGGATAATTAACAACCTCTGCACCTGAATGAAAATTGGCTGATATAACAAAATTATGTCCCTGTAAAAATTTCATCATATCAAGGGTCTCCTTCTGCCTGACCACATTTGTGAGACCAGGATCAGGAAAGTTCCTGTTAAGATCATAACCATTGGCATTGCTTCTAACCGGGTTTGTAATAGTATTACCGGTCAGATATGTGCCGTCGGGATTCGATAATGGATTTATCCATATCTCCAGATTATCAACCATATTTTTAATCCTGGTGTCAGAGTTGTAATTCTTAAGAAGAAAATCTGCGAGGCGAAGCATAAGCACAAAACCGGCTGTCTCGTCACCATGCATGGTGGAAGTGTAAAATACTTCAGGTTCAACCTCATCTTCAACAGCATTATCGGATATCTTCACAGCCATTACAAGCTTTCCATAGATGCTGATCCCTATAGTATCCAGAACACATAATGATGGGTATAGCAGGGTAAAGCTGCGCATTATAGAATCATACTGGGTATAGGTGGGATAACTTTCCCATTCCATTGCTTCTGCAACATTTTGTGCTGTTACAACGGATTTACTATCAGGTCTCTCAGAAATGATATAATCATATTCCTGTGAAATAAACCAGTTAACGGTCAGAGGCGAAAGGACAATCTCTATACTGTTATATCTTACATTACTAACAGATACATTTTCCGAAAGGTTATTGATTTTGGTTGAGCCTGCGATTGATACTGTTACTCTTGCCTGACCGTATTTTTCCACCTCCTTACGTAAAAGCTGATCTTTACCTGTTTCCTGTGCTGCGGAGTCAGCAAGTACAAGTAAAAAGAGTGTCATTATAAGAAATCCCCTTGCAGTCATCAAAGGTATTAAACGTTAAACCTTATAAAGAGGATATTGCCATCCTCGACTATGTAGTTGCGTCCTTCAATATGAAATTTACCAGCCTCTTTACAAGCATGTTCCGATCCAAGATTTATAAAGTCATTATACTTCATAACCTCTGCCCTTATAAATCCGCGTTCAAGATCACTATGTATCACACCGGCAGCTTCAGATGCTGTCATTCCTTTTCTAATTGTCCAGGCTCTGATTTCCTTTGGCCCTATAGTAAAGAAAGTCTGCAGATCGAGAAGTCTGTATGCTGCTTTTACAAGTTTACTAACACCGGGTTCCTGAAGACCGGCATCTTTGAGAAACTCCATACGGTCATCAATATTTTCCAGTTCAGCAATCTCTGCTTCCAGGGCTCCTGCAATAACAAGTACCTCTGTGTTCTTTTCCCTGAGGTACTCCTTAACCCTGTCGGAGTAATGATTTCCTTCAGCAGCTGACCTTTCATCGACGTTACACACATACATGACCGGTTTCATCGTTAACAGGAAGAGGTCATCAATATATTTCCTCTCCTCATCCTTTACCTCAAGAATCCTGGCATTATTAAATCCTTCTATATGATCCCTGTATCGTTCAAGGACCTCGATGGCCTGTGAAGCCTCTTTGTCGCCAGTCTTACTTAATTTTCTGAGACGTTCAATTTTCTTCCCTATTGATTCTGCATCCCTTACCTGGAGTTCAAGATCTACAGTTTCGATATCTCTTACAGGATCAACTGATCCGTCTATATGAGATAAGGATTCACTTTCAAAGCATCTCAGGACATGTATTAATGCATCGGTATTACGGATGTCGCCAAGGAATTTATTGCCACCACCTTCTGACCTTTCGGCTCCTTTTGCTAATCCGGGAATATCTACCAGTTCAACTGTTGTATGAATGATCTTGTTTGTTGACTGGTATTTTTCAAGTTCGTAGAGTCTATCATCAGGTACCTGGACAATTCCAATGTTTGACTTTGAAGCTGTAAATGCAAAGGCATGTGTTTCACCTTTTGTATTAGCGACACAATTAAAAATTGTCGTTTTCCCAACATTAGCTATCCCTATTATTCCGCACTGCAAGCCCATCAGATAAATTAATAATGAGTATACAAAGTTAAGATTAACTTTAAATCATTTACATTATCTTACATCTAATAAGATTAAAACAGGTTTAGCTGGGCTCTACCAGGCTGAAAATCAATTCAGGCAGATGCTGCTCGAAGAACTTCAGGATTGTTACTTAATAATCGAATTGATATATAATTCAAGTTCATCCAGGCGTATTTTTTTCTGTTCTCCTGATGACATGATCTTAAATGTGAACTCATTTGCCCTTATCTCCTCCTCACCAGTAATGATTACATAGGGTATTTCCTTGCTGTCGGCATACGACATCTGTTTCTTTAGTTTTACAGTGTCAGGATACATTTCCACTTTAATGCCAATCCTACGAAGTTGTTGTAATATCTTCAGTGCATACTCTGTTTCATCCTCGCCGAAATTAAGTATCAGTATATCTACGGGTGAAGAGGTTACCTTCCGGAAGAGTTCAAGCTGATCCATTACATCATAAATCCTGTCGGCCCCGAAGGAGACTCCAACTCCGGAAATACCTTCAAGACCGAAGATACCTGTGAGATCATCATACCTTCCCCCTCCGCAAATGCTTCCAATGCTGATATCCGAAGATTTTACTTCAATAATTGCACCAGTATAGTAATCGAGTCCCCTTGCAAGTGTAACATCGAAGATAATGGAAGCAGCCAGATCAGTATTTCCCAGATAAGTAAAGAGCGTCTTTAATTCTGTAAGACCCTGTTCTCCGGCTCTTGAAATGGCAAGTATCTCCTCCAGCTTTTCCAGTTGAGATGTATTGTCTCCCCTGAGTTCCATTAATGGCTGAAGCATTTTAATTGCCTGTGATGAGATTCCCTTTTCCTTCAATTCTGCATTTACAGCATCAGTACCAATCTTATCCAGTTTATCAATTGCAACAGTAATATCTGTTATCCTTTGCCCCTCTCCTATATATTCTGCAATACCTGAGAGTATCTTCCTGTTATTGATCCTGATCTCAATCCTGATTCCCAACCTTTGGAATATATCATCGATTATTTTAATCAACTCGTATTCATTAAGTAACGAGTTACTGCCAATTATATCCACATCACATTGAAAGAATTCACGGTATCTTCCTTTCTGCGGCCGGTCCGCTCTCCAGACTGGTTGTATCTGGTACCTTTTAAAAGGGAAAATTATTTTATCCCTGTGTTGTACAACGTACCTTGCAAAGGGTACTGTAAGGTCATATCTCAAACCCTTTTCACAGATCAGGGATGCCAATTTTCCCGTATCTCTTCCTGACAGATCTTCATCTGGGGTATCCGAAAGGAAATTACCGGAATTAAGAATCCTGAACAATAACCTGTCGCCCTCCTCACCATATTTACCCAACAGAGTAGAGAGATTTTCCATAGCGGGAGTCTCAATAGGCTGATAACCATATAATTTGAAAATATTTTTTATATTCTCAAATATATATTCCCGTTTTAGCATTTCATCTGTTGAGAAATCGCGTGTTCCTTTCGGGATGGAAGGCTTTGAACCCATCTATTCTTACATATAAGTTAAATGGTAAAAATAAGAAAGTATTTTTAATATCGTCCGATCGCACGATCGCAGGATTATTTTAGTATTCCTCTGGTACGAATGTCTGGTCGGTTAGCGGAGGTCTGACATAAGCCACATCCTTTTTCAGAGGAGGCAGTTTAAATGATTTAGGTGTCATGTCTTTATAGGGAATAAGTGAAAGCAGGTGTTCAATGGTATTTAGTCTTGCTCTTTTTTTATCATCAGCGTGGACCACATACCATGGTGACTGTTTGATATCGGTAAATGAAAACATCTTGTCTTTAGCCATTGAATATTCTACCCATTTATCACGTGATTCTACATCCATAGGGCTTATTTTCCAGCGTTTTGTAGGATCTTTTATCCGATCCTGGAAGCGGTTTTCCTGTTCTTTGTCACTTACTGAAAACCAGTATTTTATTACTACTATACCTGATCTAATCAGCATTTTTTCAAATTCCGGGCATGATCTCAGGAACTCCTCATATTCCTCATTAGTGCAATAACCCATTACTATCTCCACACCAGCCCTGTTATACCAGCTTCTGTCGAACAGCACAATTTCACCTCCTGCCGGCAAATGTGTAACATATCTCTGGAAGTACCACTGGGTTTTTTCTTTTTCGGTGGGTATACCCAGAGCTACAATTCTGCATATTCTGGGATTCAGGCATCCGGCTATTGTTTTTATAACTCCTCCTTTCCCGGCAGCATCCCTGCCTTCGAAAATGACAACGACTTTTAGTTTCTTTGCTTTTACCCATCCCTGGAGTTTTACCAGCTCAATTTCGAGTTCCCGGAGCATCTTTTCATACTCTTTTCTGCCAAGCTTTTCTTTCTTCTTTTGTTCGGCATCATGATAAAGATCTTTTTTCTTAAAAGTCTCTACTTTAATTTTTTTCTTTTTATTATCTGATCCCATGGCTCATGTGACTTAATAATAAAGAAAGGTAATAAAAAATTCCTGAAAATATACTGATTCCCAGGAATAATATAAATAGACAGGGTTTATAGCCCCCCTTTAGAGCCTTCCGCTATTGCGGAACAAGTTGTCCCGCGCAGCGGGAGGGGATGGAGGGTAGACTATTGTATGAATGGTATTGTAATCGGATACTTAAATCTTTCGCCCTTTGCACCTTTAATACTTGCAATAATAATACATATTATTTTCAGTATACCCAGAAATGCTATTATAGGTATTCCTATGATAATAAAACAAAGCGGTATAGCCAGCACAATGTAAAGAAGCATTGAAAGCTGAAAATTCATTGATGCTTTTCCATTTTCATTTACCCAGGCTGATTCGTCTTTCTTTGACATCCAGCAGATCAGCGGTCCAACAATCCCGCCAAAAGGGAAAAAGAAACCGGCAAATGCCGACAGATGGCAAAGCATAGCCCAGTTCCTTTCTGATTCAGAATATACTTTAATCTCTTCCATTTTATTTCAGTTTATTAAAAAGACGAAATTTCTGGTTGATTGATGCATTAGTCAAACCTGGCAAGTCGTTTTAAATCAGAAGGCAGAAATCCATCAGGATTCTTTTTGTCTATTGCATGCAGATCGTAATAATACATATTAGCATCATCCGTACCAATAAGCATCTTAAAACAATACCCCTCCCTCACATTTTCGCCCACCGGGGCTACTTTATGCAGGATTACAGTGTTCGGGGTTTTATTCTCAATCGCTTCTCTTATTTCATCCTCAGTGACTATTTCAACCTTCTTTGAGTATATTGCCTTTATCTTTTCAATGGTATTAATCTCCGGTGACAAATCTTCCTTCTTCACAAGGATTGTCTTTTCCATCACAGCAGGTATATTTTCATTATAATACTTCAGGTATTTTCTTCCTGTTTTGGAAGGGTCCTCCATAATCAGTTCTGCATGCTTCTGCATGAATGATAGTATAGCACCAAGCTTATAACCATAATCAATTTCTTCCTCGCCGGCAAATGATAACGGTACTGCACAAATCTCAGGCAGCTCACCCAGCTTATCAACATCCTTTCCAAGAAGGAGATTGATGAAATTGAAAACCGAATTTGACTTATCCTTGTCATAATTGGTTTCGGTAAGAACAATAAAGGAGTTTGAAGAGCTTATCCTACGAACATTAAAGTCACTTACATTCATGTAATCATAGGGTGTTATTTTCCAGTAATCCTTCATCGCATCTTTAATAAAAAAGTTAAAGTCGGACAAAGGATCATCTTCAAGGACAACATAGGTCTTTGATTTACTGAATTGTTCTATTTCTTCCTTACTTGGGAAAGGGGCTTGCCCGATAAGCATAAGTGAGAACGATGAAACTAAAAGAACAGAGATTGCTTTTTTCATATTTCTTAGTTGTTTTCAGGTATATACAAAGGATTTCTTTCGTTGAATTTACGTATATAAACAAACATTAAATCTTTCTTTTTCCTTCTTGGTAACAGTACAAATTCTTCATAGAGCTCCGGATCCTTCATCAGCATCAACTCAGTATCTTTTATATCAAATTCTGCAATATTACCAGTTTTAAATTCAATGAGATACTGCCTTATCTCACTTCTTGCCATATTACTGTTCCTGTAAGGATAATAGCTGGAAGGATACCCTGAATAAGAACTTCCATATCCGTAATATCCATATGGAGAATATGAAGAGTAATAAGGATCATAATAGTTGTAGGGTGAGCCGTAATAACGAGAATCATATGTTGTGATATCCGCAACAAAATGACAGATACTGCCAACATATGTTATCCGGTTAAAATGTTCCTGTATCTGTATATATAAAACTCCGTTTCGTGCATAACCCCAGATTGAGTTCGTGACAATCTCCTGCCTGATTCCCATATTATCATAAAAATAGATCTTTCCTGTTTCAAGCAGTTTTTTAAAAAACTCCCTGTCATTATAATCGGTTGATGTTAGAAGCTTGGCTTTGGGAATGGGATTATTAGTTTTTACCTGTTCAAAATTAAGATATATACCATCCTTAAACCTGAAGTCAGGGGTAAACTTTACTACATTATCTTCAGCCTGTCCATACATCTGGTTGAGCGAACAAAGCAGGATGATTATGATTATCCCCGGATTTCTTTTCATAATGTCACTTTTTGATATTTCAGTTCAAATATCATACCGCAACAGCAAAAATAACGTTTTCCATTAAAGGAAGTTAAATCCTGAGGGTGTAAATTTTATATTTATTTTGTTTATTTTTACAAGAATTCAATTAAATCAGAAATGACCGGTAAATCGAGAAATGGTAATAATATTAAGACAAATCAATCGCCGGATGAGTTTTACATAAAGAACCGGAAACTGGTTGAGACTCTTGCCTATGCAGCAATTTCCGAACTAATAATAGCTGTTATTTTTCTAATGTTCAACATGAGCCTTGTAGCAGGTATTTTAGTAATAACAGCTGCCAGTACCGGTTTATATCTTGTAAGAAAAACCACTACCCTCCTGAATATAGCCAGAACCTCAATTGTTGATGCCTCTTCCTCAAATGAACACAAAGATGATGTGATAAAAAATTTCTCACACAAGATTAGAGAGCCTTTGAATAATCTTGTTATCATAACCGACATGCTACTTGAGTCAGATCTGGAACAAAAGCAGAAAGAGCTCCTCGAAACATTTGTTGCATCCACTAAAAATATGGTCACAACTGTTAACGAGTTAACAATGCAGTCGGCTGAAAATCTGAGCCTTAAACCCAGGAAATTCATCAGATTTAATCTTCTGTCAACTATTGAGAATACTATTGAACTATACAGTCTTAAAGACATAGCCAATATAGATTTTATACTTAATAAAAAAGAATTAAGTGATTTTGAATGTTTTGGCGATCCTATTGTCCTTAAACAGTTACTGCTTGATGTTTTTAACACTATTGAAAATCATGATACAGTAAGGACCACGAAAGTTAACATCAGCCTGAAAAAGGAGAAGGAAACTGCAAACGAAACAATTGTGGGGTTGAGAATACAGACCGATAAGAGTATTGTGTTTATTGATGAAAAGAATAAAAAACAGAGTCTGACCGCCAGATTAATAGCTTTTAAAAGGGGTTCCTACATCCAGGAATTAGAGAATAATTACACTGTCCTCAATATCAGTGTTCCATTTGGAAATATCATAAAAGAACATAGTCAGGCTTTAGCTTCTCCCAAGATTGAAGAACTGATTCAAAAAGAGAAGACTCAAAAAGAACTGAAAGACATAAAAATACTGCTTGTTGAAGATAACCTCATTAACCAGAAGATCACCCACCTTACTTTAATGCCTCTTGTACATAGGATTGATACTGCATCAAATGGCAAGGAGGCACTTGATAAATTTGGAACAGCCAGTTATGATCTTATTCTCATGGATATACAAATGCCTGTGATGAGTGGACTTGTTGCAGCTGAGAAGATAAGGGCACTTGAATCGAGTACCAACACGCATGTGCCGATAATAGCAATTACTGCAAATGCCATGCTGGGTGATAAGGAAAAATGTATTTCTGCAGGAATAGATGATTATATAAGTAAACCTTTCCAGCCCTCCACACTTATTGATATGATCAAGAAATTCATTTAGGCTCCTTTGCTGAAAAAGGCTTGAATCCAATAACCATTATGTCATCAACCTGGGGATTGCCAGCCATCCACTTATTAATATTCTCATCAAGAATTGCTTTCTGGTCATTCAAAGGGAACCTGTGTATACGTGTGAGCAAATACCGGAACCTTCTGTACATGAATTTTTTATTTTCACTGCCTCCGAACTGATCCACATAGCCATCTGAAAAGATATAAAGAATGTCATTATCCTTAACATCAAAAACATGATTGGTATATGTAACGCCCAACGGGTTCATTCCAATAATCATCTTATCTCCTTTAAATTCGATTAACGAGTTATCACGTATGAGGTATAATGGGAAAAAAGCTCCTGCATATTCAGCTTTCCTTGTACTCCTGTCAATAACACATAAACCTATATCCATTCCATCACGGATAATAGTACCAATATTCTTTTGTCTGTTGAATGTTTTTTCAAGCTCCCTGTTGAGTACAGCCAATATTTCGGAAGGTATGCTGATATTATCCTCGTTTATTGTTTTTTCGATGATCTCAAGACCTATCATTGATATAAGTGCTCCGGGGACACCATGCCCTGTGCAGTCAGCTCCAACAATAAAAATTTTATCACCTCTATCCTCTATCCAGTAGAAGTCTCCGCTTATAATATCTTTAGGACGAAAGAATATAAATGAATCCTTGAAATGTGTCCGGAAATATTCTTCTGAAGGGAGCAGTGCCTCCTGTATTCTCTGGGCATAAATCAGGCTGTCAGTCAGATTTTTGTCTTTGAGCTCCAGATCACTCTTCTGTTTTTCAACCTGCTCAAGGGTCTGTTCCTTTTGTTTCAGCATTTTCCTCATTTTGATGAGATACCGTGTTTGCAGCATCACAATAAGATAGATTGCCAGGATAAGGACCAAACCAACAATGAGGTACAAAAGGGTATATGATGAAAGTCTGCCAATTATATTTTCAGGCCGAAAACAAGAAGCTTTCCCTGCAAGAGCAGTATACAGAAATTGGCTAGATATTTCATTTATAAGTACCATCAGATACTGCAAAAATAGATTAAAAATTGGTACTTAAAAATTTGAAGAAGACTGTAATTAATTACAATTTCAGACTTTTTTGATCACTACCTCATCTTTGCCATCATTGCTCATTGAGGAATTTTTACCGGATGGAGAGGAAATAAACCTGCCTATTCCAAGAGATTCCCATTTCTTATCTATCATTTCAAGTGTTTCAATATCTGAACTGACTATGTTCGGCCACCTGCGGGGAAATCCTTCCTTTCGAAAACATTTCATTGTCCCGTCAATAAAGAGTGAATTATCAGATAGATATTCAATATCTCTTTGCGGATCGGAGTTACCCAGAATTTGCCAGGCAACAATAAAAAGATCATTTACATCAACAGTGTGATCGACCACAAGAATAAACCTGAAAAGATCCTTTATTTCATTCTGGCTGAAATAGCCTTTTAGTTTCACACATGCCATCGGATCCTTGTGCTGATTAACGCCTGTCACAACAATACCTATATTATTCATAATATTGATGTTACTGTTATCTTTAATTATCATTCCCCTCACCCTGCTCGTTAGTTTTTCGATTGAAGATATCACGGGTTTCACTCTTCGGTAAAGTTCCTCCGTTAGCTTTTCTGTAGCGTCAATACCCAGCTTTCCTCCATATGCAAAGGTATCGGATGAATGGTCGAGGACATCCAGAGGTCCGGATGTGAAAAACAGATCATTTCTGAAATCGGTATTTTTCAAAATATGCTGTGTCAGTTCTGAATAATTACGTATATCAATATCACCACTTACAACTACAATATACTTAGACAGCATCAACTGTCCTGCCCCGTAAAACGAGTTAATTACCTTCCTGCCCTGTCCCGGGAATGTTTTATTTATCTTTACTATAACCAGATTATGTGCCACACCTGCATCGGGCATATGGAGGTCATTAATTTCAGGCTGCAAAGTAATTCTAATCGGTTGAAGGAATATTTTTTCTGTTGCCTTAATCAGCCAGGCATCTTCACATGGGGGTATTCCCACAATAGTAGCAGGGTAAACTGCATTCTTTGAATGTGTTATACAGGTTACATGAAACACCGGGTATTTGTCAGAAAGGGAATAGAATCCGGTATGATCACCAAAAGGGCCTTCGATAACAGGCTCTTCTCGGGGATCAACATATCCTTCAAGGACTATGTCGGCATCAGTTGGAACCCAAAGGTTATTTGTTATGCACTTTACCCGTTTTACCTTTTTTTTCCTTATAAATCCTGCTAGAAGGTATTCGTCAATGTTTTCCGGTAATGGAGCTGTAGCTGCATACGTATAAACCGGGTCTCCACCCAGGGCAACAGAAACAGGCATTTTACGTCCGCTTTTCTTCCATGCTTCGAAGTGTCGTGCTCCTGTTTTGTGGATCTGCCAGTGCATTGCAGTACTCTTATTGTCGAGGATCTGCATCCTGTACATACCAACATTCATTTTACCTGTTTCAGGATTCATTGTGTGTACCATCGGCAGGGTAATAAAACGACCGCCATCATAAGGCCAGCATTTCAGAACCGGTAATCTTTCCAGGTCAGGATCCATATTTATAACTTGCTGACATATACCTTTCCCCCTGATGCGTGAAGGTATTATTCCTGAAATCCTGATGGCTGAAATTATCTTTTTAAATATGTTACCCTGAGGAATATCAAGTAATGAATTTATATCATCAGCTACAGAGTCTGTTTGATTCCTGCTTAAGGCCATAGCCAAACGTTTGTCAGACCCAAAAATATTTATAAGTACAGGGAAGCTAGTGCCGTTATTTTCAAAAAGGAGAGCTTTCCCATTATTTTTGTTTACCCTGTCGGTTACCTCAGTTATTTCCAGTATTGGATTGACGAATGTTTTTATCCGGTGCAGTTCCTGGTTTTTTTCAAGATCAGCAATAAACTCTGCAAGTCCGTGATAGGCCATAATAACAAAGTGAATGTCAAAGATAAAAGATAATAATCAATTGAGGAATAAGATTGCTTCGTATGGATGAGTATTGGGTGGGTTTAAAAGATCAAATTATATAAAACAATAATGGGAACTATTCCGAGGAGTAGTTCCCATTCACCGTTTCCGACCGAAGCCGTTAACGGCGTCGGGTTACTGTTATTCTGACCGGCTGCATTCCAGGTCTTTCGATCTATTCCTGCAACCCATGGCTTTCCGGTTTTGCTTTTTACAGCAGAACCTTCCGGCTTTCCTTTTGTTCCCGTTTTTCAGCGGGACATTCCGGGAAGAAGTGTCATTCAGGCTCCGGTGCACATTTCCCGAAGGTAATGGCTCCGGTTTCAGATTACTCCAGGCCGAAACCCTTTGTTTTCTGAGGCCCTGTGACTCAATCGCTGAAAGAACGTTTCCGGTTTTCGACGACTTACCGGACATCTGGAACTTTTGGTTCCTTAGTTCGGACTTCGGCTCTCCTGATATGCAGACCCGGAGGTCTGAACGAACCGGATCATGCTTCATTTAAGTAACCTTTTCCGGTTCCACATCTTTCGAGCAGTCTTTTATCGCTCACCCGATAGATCAAAAATATATCAAGAATCAAGAAATTGCAACTGAATAGAGCTCTTGTTGTAAACCCGATATTAACAAAGGTTATCAACAAATGTTAATAACATTATCTTAATACCAATTAATGGCAATCTCAGCTTCTTCCAACCACCACAGATACTCACCCCCCAGCCTCCTCTTTCCGTTAACCGGCGGAGAGAGGGGTAAAAGAAGGGGGTGAGTACTTGTTATCCTATTTTTTGTACCCGTATATTGCCAGTTCACCAAGCATCTCCTCTATCCTGAGAAGCTGGTTGTACTTAGCGATCCTGTCGGTCCGGCTCACTGAACCGGTTTTTATCTGACCTGAATTAACAGCTACTGCAATATCTGCGATTGTTACATCCTCAGTTTCACCTGATCTGTGAGATATTACTGTAGTCCAACCTGCCCTGTGAGCCATTTCAATAGCATTGAGTGTTTCAGTTAAAGATCCTATCTGGTTAACCTTTATAAGGATAGAGTTAGAACAACCCATTTCTATGCCTTTCTTCAGGTACTCAACATTTGTTACATACACATCATCACCCACATTCTGGCATCTTTTACCGATCCGGTCATTCAGTAATTTCCAGCCGTCCCAATCACTTTCAGCCATACCATCTTCAATTGAATCTATCGGATACTTGCCTATTAATTCTTCAAAGTAATCAACCTGCTCCTTAGATGTACGTTTTGCACCCTTTGATCCCTCAAATTTTGTATAATCATAAATTCCATTTTCATAGAATTCAGAAGCTGCAGGATCGAGTGCAATTGTAACATCCTGACCGGCTTTATACCCTGCTCCTGCTATCGCTTTAAGTATTGTATCAAGGGCATCTTCGGTACCCTTCAGTTCAGGGGCAAAACCGCCCTCATCACCAACAGCCGTACTTAATCCTCTCTCTTTCAGCACCTTCTTCAACGAATGAAACACCTCTGCACCCATCCTTAATCCTTCTTTAAATGATGGAGCTCCAACAGGTCGTATCATAAATTCCTGGAAAGCTATAGGTGCATCAGAGTGAGAACCTCCGTTTATAATATTCATCATCGGAACAGGAATAACAACTGCATTTGTGCCGCCTATGTAACGAAACAGTGGCAGACCATGATATGCAGCAGCTGCTTTTGCAACAGCAAGTGAAACACCCAGGATTGCATTTGCACCAAGGTTACTTTTTGTTTTTGTTCCATCAAGATCGATCATCTTCTTATCTATCCCTGCCTGATCTGTAACATCCATACCGTTTATCTCTTCTGCGATGACATTATTAACATTGTGAACCGCTTTCAAGACTCCCTTCCCCAGGTAACGGCTTTTATCGCCATCTCTTAATTCCAGGGCTTCATTTTCACCTGTTGATGCACCTGACGGTACAGCAGCACGTCCAAAATAACCACTGGTTGTTGCTACATCAACTTCAATCGTTGGATTGCCGCGGGAATCAAGTATCTCACGAGCTTGTACGCTAACTATTTGACTCATAGGTATTTATTTTTTATTGTTAAACAATTGTGCAATATACAAAAAAAAAGGGATAACGATTTATCCCCTTCATTTTAATATATGTCTTAATATGATTTTTTAATCAGTTTTCTTCTCTTCTTCCTTATTCTGTTCTTCGTTATCAGCTTCGTTCTTTTTCTCTTCTGCCGAAGCTTTTTCTTCTGTGGTCATTTCTGCTTTTATCTTTTCTGAGACCTCTTCATCCGGGGTTTCAGAAGCTTTTTCTTCTGCTTTTACTTTCTCAGACTTGATTTCAGCATTCCGTACACGTTTTTCATTTGCATCGGCAGGTTTCAGTTTTTCTCCGACTGGAGCTGCTGTGGCTTTCTTCTTTAATGATCTTCTTCTTTTTCCCGTCTTAGCCTTACCTGTATCTCCTCCACCAAGCATAAGTTCATTATAGTCGACAAGTTCAAGAATACACATTTCAGCATTATCCCCGATCCTGTTCCCTGTCTTCAAAATACGTGTATATCCACCAGGTCTCTCCGCTACTTTAACGGATATTTCCCTGAATAATTCAGATACTGCAGTTTTATCCTTCAGATAGCTGAACACCACTCGTCTTGAGTGTGTGGAATCCTCCTTCGATTTGGTAATAAGCGGCTCAACATAAGTCTTCAGTGCTTTGGCCTTGGCTACAGTTGTTGTTATCCTTTTATTAAGAATAAGTGATGAAGCCATGTTTGCCATCATTGCCTTCCTGTGTGAACTCTTTCTTCCTAAATGATTTAAAGTCCTTGAATGTCGCATTGTGTTATATCCTCAAAATTCAAATTAATCTTTATCCAGTTTATATTTACTCACATCCATACCGAAAGAGAGGTTCATGGATTC
>CAZDOM010000022.1:0-33103 GCA_964507015.1 uncultured Rikenellaceae bacterium
TTATGAAAATATCAATATCCATATCCCCGTCATAATCAACTGTTTGGATATCGCCACGGATTCCTTTTAGTTTATCGTTTACCAGGACAAAGCCATCCGGGGTATTCTCATAGATAAAAGTGTGCGCAACATCATCAATATCCTGACCGCATAGTATAACATCCTGTCTCCCATCATTATTCAGGTCTGCTGCCGTGATACTGCCGCGCATCAAATCAGGGAAGCCTGAACTCATTAGCGTTAGTAAAGAACCCTGTTTTTCAAAATGCCTGGTTGCCGGGTAATCATCATTATAACGGTATGTAAAAAGTACATCAAGTTGATTGTCGTTGTTCAGATCGCAAAATGAAGATGAAATATTTACTATATCCAGTTCCGGCAGATCCCCGTTTACATAATCAAAAAGAGTGAAACTCCCCGAAGTGTTAAAATAGAATGTTATAGGATCCTCACCAAAAGTAATCTCATCCACCAGCATAAGATCATAATCGGCATCTGTATTGTAATTGAAAAATGATATATCACCATAAGTACCCGGAATTCCTGTCCCAACCTTCAGAAAATCTGAAATTGATACTGTATAATCCTCTGTCTCTCCATAATAGTAGGTGATACAGGGGTCCATTATAAAAGAAGTACCGGAATTATATGTGCAACGCACCCTGAGACGGGTTGTTAATATTGGAGCATCTGCAGGAACGGTAAAGGATATTGTAAACACCTCGTTGAGAGCAACAGTTTTATACTGGCCAAGTTTTTCATCAGCTGTAAACACCTCATCATTATTATAATCGATCCATGCTGCATAATGCATGTAGTTAAAGTATGTAGTAGGCCCGGCTTTTATGGTCATACTATAATTCTGACCGCGGGTAAGAGTAGTTTGATGGAATTGAGTATAATCATTATAGCATGTATCAGTAGGAGAGTATGAATCCTGGTTATTAATATCACCCAGACTCACACTATCGATATACATATTATATGCTGAAGGAGGATAGGTTGTCGTTGGAATGCAATATTGAGCTTTAAGTGTTTTTAATCCGGAAAACAATAACAGGAGAATAACAGCTGACAGATATTTACTTATTTTCATAGGCCGGGATCTTATAGGAATAATAAATCATTTGCAATGACAATGGACATCAAGTAATGAACCTATGGTGACAATATAATACAAAAATTAGTAAAAAAAATATTTTTTAAAGGTTGTTTGATGAAGGAAGGGAAAGTGAGGATAGATACCGGCTACCGGCATGCAGTAGAAAAAGGAGGGGGAGAAAAGGTGAGGGCGGGAGTGGGAGAAACTCCGTGTTCATCCGTGTCCTCTGTGAAATCCGTGGTAAAATAATAAGCAATCTTTTTATTCTACAATAACCTTCCTCGTGGCGAAATGCCTGTCAATAAGCAGATTAATAATGTAAAGCCCTTTTGATTGCCCGCTCAGATCAACCTCATACATGAAGTGTTCGGTTGTCTTATCAAGGTTCAACGACATTACTTCTTTGCCGTTCTCAGTGATGATCCTTAACCATAATTTCCCGAAGAGATTATTGTCAATCTCTATTGTGAACAAGCCGGTAGTAGGATTGGGATATATATTCAGTCCTTCAAAGGGATCAATATCGTCTATTCCCACATCTCCTGACGGAATTGATAAAACATCGCTTATTGTATAGCATCCGAGGCTGTTACCTATACTTACCTGGTATTCACCCATTTTACGTCCTGCGATATAATAGTAATTATTAGCACCTGTAATCAGTTTCCCATTGCAATACCACCTGTATTTGTACAAAGAAGTATCCCTGATACTGCATGTGAGGTACCAGACTGTTGGCCCCTGTGCAGACAGGGAAGGCTTGTTGGGGGCATCCTCGAAGAAGACATTTATAACATCAGATTCTGCAGTACAGCCGTTGAGATCAGCTTCAAGGGAATAGTCACCTTCTGTAAGAAAATCTTCGAGGGTTGATGATGTTCCACCCGGTACAGGGATACCATTACGGTACCATTGATAACTGTATTCCGGAACTACCTGGTCAGCATCAAGCCTTAAAGGTGTTTCGCCCATACACTCACCGGGCTGATAATTATCTGATTTGACCAAAGGTTTATAAGGCATTGGCTTGACGGTTACATTCACAGGTAATGTTCTGGAGGTACACCCGTAGGTGTTAGTAATTTCAAGCTGAAAAATTCCTTCAGTGCCGGTAGTATAGCTTGTGGCAGTAGCGTTAGGAATAAAACCATTCTCATTTCGCCAGTGATAAGTATAACCTGCGCTTGAAGATACGCTAAGCGTTACTGAACCTCCCTCGCAAAAAGTACTTGACCCACTGAGATTAACTGTTTCTGCTGCCGGAAGCTGATTGACAACAACGTTGACTGAATTTGATGAGACTGCTGAGCATAGGTTGGAATTGGTAACAACAAGGTTATATTCTCCGGGATTTTTCGCAACCATGTTGTATGAATCTGTTCCTACGGATCCCCCATTAAGTTTCCACTGATAAGAGTATCCGGAAGTATTTGTTACACTTAGCATTACAGAATCACCCAGACAAAATTCAATATCTCCGCCGGCAGATATCAGAGGTTTTGAAGGTGCGATCAATGTATTGATTACATAATCCTCAGTTTCAACATTACATCCTGATGAATTAGTGATCTTAAGGGAATAAATCCCGGTATTGTGTGCAATATATTTATTAGTAACAGCGCCAGTTATAGCTGTACTGTTGTTTTGCCACTGGTAGCTAAATGCCGGATTGTTTGTTACATCCATCACTACACTGTCGCCCTGGCAGAAGGTGGTTGCTCCGCTGATGTTTACAACGGGCAATGTTGGTTTTGGATTTACAGTAACTGAAACAGAATTTGTTGAATTGGCAGAGCACCCTGATGAATTTGATACAGTAAGAGAATAGGTACCGGCGCTTTTAGCAATGAACTGGTTTGAGTCAGAACCTACTGCCCCGCCGTTAAGCTTCCACTGGTAGCTGTATCCGGAAGTGTTTGTAACACTTAGAATCACCGAATCACTCTGGCAGAATTCCAGGTCTCCACCAGCAGAAATCAACGGTGCCGAAGGTGCTGCTAATGTAATTACGGAATAATCTTCAGTTTCGACATTACATCCATAAGAATTTGTGATCATCAGTGAATAGACTCCTGTGTTACGGGCAATATATTTGTTAGTTGCAGCTCCTGCTATAGCTGTACTATTATTTTGCCACTGATAAGTATAAGAAGGATTATTTGTTACGTCCAGTACCACACTGTCTCCATTGCAGAAAGTGGTTGATCCGCTTATATTTACAACAGGAAGTGAAGGTTTGGGATTTACCGTTACAGTTACAGTATTTGTTGCATCGGCAGAACATCCGGTTGTATTGGAGACAGTGAGAGAATATACACCGGCAGATTTGGCAATATACCGGCAAGTATCTGTTCCCACAGCTCCACCGTTAAGTTTCCATTGATAGATATATCCGGCAGTATTAGTTACACTAAGAATCACTGAATCACCCTGGCAGAATTCCAGGTCTCCACCGGCAGTTATCAAAGGTGCCACAGGTGCAACATTAGCAGTAATAGTGACTATTGATGAGGTATCCCTGCAATCACCGACAGGATTAATAACCTCAACATTGTAATCCCCTGTCAGGCGGGCGATATATTTACTGGTATCACCACCGGTAAGGCTTGTTCCTTCTGCCATCCAGTTGTAATCATAATTGCTGTTATATGGTACAGAGAGTGTTACACTATCACCTTTGCAGAAAGTGAGTGGTGCGTCGGCAGTGATCAGTGTTACAGGATAACTTGATACAGTGACTGTTTTAGTAATAAAGTCAATGCAACCATTATCGGCAGTAACAACCAGATTTACCTCATAATTTCCTGCATTTATGTAACCATTTGTTCCCGGGTCCTCCTGTGTTGATACTTCTCCATCACCAAAATTCCAGAGCCAGCTGAGAATTGTTGTTTCGTTTGGATTAGTATTATTTGTGAAATTGGTTGAAGTTCCCAGGCAGGCAATATCAGCTGTAAAATCAGCATCAGGTACAGCTTTTACCATGACATCATACTCCTGGTAAGCGCTGTCGCCTGATACAGAATAGGCCCATAAACCTGCAGTGAAGGTTCCGGCACTTGTATACACGTATTTCGGGTTTTGAAGAGTACTTGATCCTCCGTCGCCAAAAGTCCATTTCCATCCTGTGATTGTCTCGGTTGATACTGACAGGTCAGTAAACTCAGTCGTATCGCCCCGGCACTCGACAGTAAATGAAAAATCTGCATCTATCAGGCTTACCGTAAATGAATCTTCCGGAGCCCATGGGCCCCCGGTATTTGCAGGGTCAACTGCCTGTACGCTCCAGTAATATTTTCCTACAGGGAGGTCACATAATTTCCAGCTGTCATTTAAATAGGCATTACCCGGCTGGACAACATACCTGTAACCTGTGGTTATATCCGACATGGGCGACATAATATCCACTGTATCAGGCAAAGTTCCAACCCGAATATTATAAGTACAAGCGGGACAATCTGACAATTTATCCCATTTCAGAATGATATCAAGCTGATCCTGATCATAACTTGTATTGGACGGTGCCGGGATTAAATTTTCATCGTAGCTCCAGTTATCATAATACTGGTTATAATTGCCGTTTTCAATTTTCATAAGGAAATCAAGGCCGTTATCCTTATCAATATTAACAGCCATAAAAGGAAGATTCAGCTGATGAGAAGCGGCAAGATCAGTAGTGATTTCAGTTAAAGCCCCATTGTCGTTAATATATAGTCTGACTTTATTGTCGGGAATATTATATGATGATGAGGAAAATATGTCAAGATCGCCATCATTATCATAATCTGCCCAGAAGTTGGACATCAGGGTTGAACTTCTTATCTGAAGGTTAGCATCAGAGAAATTCAGGGAATTATTAAGCATTACTCTTGCGTACCTGTCGTTTAAAAGGGAAGTTCCAGCCATAAAAACATCAAGATAACCGTCCTGGTCGAAATCTCCTGTCTGTATTCCGTATGACAGGTATTCTCTGAATAATTCATTCCCGGGTATCAATACCTCTGTAAAGTTGAAATCGCCTTCGTTTATATAAATATATGTATTGGGTAATCCCAGGGCATCTTTTCCATAGATAAAAATATCCACATCCATATCATTATCAAAATCAGCTGCCACTGCCCCTGTTTTCTCAAATCCCTGAATATTATGAGACACTTTCTCGAAAATTCCACCGCCATTATTCTTATAAATATATGTCACCGGTTTATTACTAGCTCCAAGGCTGGTTGTCATACCTGATGTTATCAGGTCCTGCCTGCCGTCATTATTCAAGTCAGTCCACAGAACATATTCAAAACTGACGTTTTTTACCAGCATATCATTTACTACATTATAACTGAAAGGTTCTTCGTATTCATACAATGTAATTGTGGAATCACGCGGCAGAATAGTAGCATTGTCAAAGTTGCCGGATATGGAGAAATCAATCAGGTTGTCATTATTATAATCATTAGGTGTGATGGTTTCAACCGGATGATAACCCCCGGAAGATATTGCCCGGTAATTAGCCTGACTGAAAGGTGTGGTGAGAGTATTTTCAAGAAAACTGATCGAAGTATTGGAATGGTTAAGAAACAGATCAAGATCATTATCATGATCACAGTCGAAATATACAGCCGGGGAGGTTTGATTTGGAGTAATAGCTTCAGATTCTTCGGTAAACCTTTCTTTGATCTCAAAGGTTGATTCATCGGAGAAGTCTGAAGGTGCAAGTGAATTATCTAAAGCCTGGACACCCCAGAAATAAGTTCCGACAGGAAGATTTTTTATTGTCCATACAGTATCTCTTATATAACCAGGGCGTGATATTCTCCGAAATCCTGTTGTAAGATCTGCAATAGCTGATACAATTTTGTTTTTATTGCCGGAAACTCCCACATAAATATTGTAGGTTATTGATTTCTGAGGGGTACTATTATCTGATGAATTGGACCACGTCAGTGTAACAGAGGTCCCTTCTACAGCAGCGTTAAGATTAACAGGAACTGAAGGTGGAGTATTTGAGGTTGAACAGGAATTTATTACCAGTATTGTATTTCCCCAGCCATCATCTTTCTCTCCGTTCACAACAAAGTCCAGGTCATTATCATTATCATAATCACCAAATTGGGCATGGCTGTAATATAGGGGGTTAGTAGTAAAATTATCATATCCCATTAAATCGGTCCCGTTATTATAGAAAATAAAATTATCGTTAAGACCGGCACCTGATTTGTATCCTGATATCAGAGCATCAGGATCGCCGTCGTTATCTGCATCACTTAGGCTTGTAGTACCGCGTTGTACGGCAGGAACTGTAATGGTTGACAATGAAAAACCGTTTCCGGAATTATTCATATACAGCATATTACGTTCAGTGGAATCATCATAACCACCTAATATCAGATCGGGATAACCATCATTGTTGCAATCAGCCCAGTCAAACTGGCTGTATCTTACATTCAGAAAAACATCCCCGGTAACAGTAAAATTGCCACCTGTATTTTTCCATAGCCTGGCGTATTTGTTACCATTTATATCTTTTCCAGTAATAAAAATATCAAGATCCTGGTCGAGGTCATAATCAATGAATCCTGCTTTTCCATCTATTACTCCTGGTAGTCCGGCATTAACATTGGTAAAGATACTGTTATCATTTCTGTATAGGTTGGCTATCACAGAACCGCTTGCATCACTCCCGCAAATAAAGACATCATAATCACCATCATTATCATAATCGCCCCAGTCTATGCTACCAATGGTCACAGGTAAAAAACCGCTAAATTTACTGTGATAGCCAAGTGAAACATCAAAAGTGTCAATACCTGCAACTGCCTCGTATGATTCACCTGAGCCAGCATAGAGAAGATCAGGATAGCCATCGTTGTTAAAATCACTCCAGGACTGATCTCCTGTAATCAAAGGCCTGATATCCTTGCTGTCGTAAATAACATGGCTGCTATTGAACAAATACACTATTCCCTGTGCCATGCCGAATCCTTCTGCCTCTTCACCGGAGATGGACAGATCCAAATTACCGTCACCGTCAATATCAACAAAGTTAACACCGGAATTGAGGGTTTTCAAAAGCGTCTCTCCGGAATCTGAAAAAAGCTGAGCTGATACATTAAAAACCGATAGCAGTAATGAAAGAAACAGTAATATTGAAGTTTTAATATGTCTGTCAACCTTTTTCAGCATATATATTTCAGTTCGTTAATTAATCCAGTAATGTTGTTGTACAGTTATTTTCTTCTCCTTCCTCCTGCAGCGAATCCGCCTATCAGTATAATTACAATGCCGGCTATTGTGATCAGCAGTGGTGAGTTTGACTTGAGTTTCTGGCTGCCCGACTCTGATCCGTTATTAAGAGTCATCCTTACACTTTTGGGTTTAATATTTTCAGGTAATGAGATCTTCTGAGTAAAAGTTCCGTCCATATTGCTTGTAATTCTGCCAATGAGATTTCCCTTATCCAGGGAAACAGCAATATTGTTCACGGCAAATTCAGCAGGCACATTACCATATTTGTCATTCAAATCCAGTATCAAGTTATATATTTTCATTCCTGCAACGACTTCATCCGTTTCTATTATTTTCTTTATGAATCGTTTTATTCTTATACTGGTTGTTACATAGGTCTCCATCTGGGTTTCTCTCCGGATTGTCCTTGCCTCACTGTTGTCAACTGCTGAGATATTGAAGTGATATGTACCCTCAAGAACCGGGATATGAACAGCTGTATAAATGCCATCACCTGCCTTTTCATCACCATTTCTTCCGTCATCATTGAAAAGTAACCTGTCAATAATTATACGTCTCGGGAAGGACAGTTTATATTCACTTTCAAGAACATGGGCTCTGAGTTGCTGGGGATCCAAATTGCTTAGGAATGATTTCCCCTGTTTGCTGAGATAAGCTTCTCTTGCTTCTTTCTCCAGGTTTTTGACTTCAGGTTGTCCGGACAGCCATTTCAGATATTCATCCAGTTCAGTTTGTCTGACCTTTTCGATTAAATTATTGTCAGTCTTCTTACTTGTAAGCCAGTTACCCAGGCTAATTCCCGGGCGGGTCCCTTTAATAAACACTTTATCAAGACCTTTAAGCTGCTCCCCGTTTACAAGTAATTCAGCAAAGATTTTCATTTTATTACCAGTAAGGTATTTTTCCTTATCAAACCAGGTATGGAAATCAATATTTTTAGATGTATTGATAACTGAATACTGATAATGCTCAGATTCACCATTAATTGCGGATCCGTCTATTTCGAGCTTCCATAAGCCTGTCATTCCGGGCTGATTGAGCAATTCCTCTGAAAATGTGATAATTGTATGGTTATTTCTGTTTATTGATGATATCCCAGGCTGACCGGCTTGTAATTCACCACCATCCGGAGCATAGATTTTAACTCCAAGGTAGTTTTGAAGGGGAGTAACCCAGCTTACGAAGACACAGATTCTTTCGTCGAAAGAAGTAACGGGAATTTCAAATTGTTTTTTTGCTCCCTGGTTTATTAAATCCAGAGGATCTGCAGAACAATCCAATCCCAGTCCGTTTACAATTATATTGGCATAGGCTGAATGTAATGCTGTTGCCGGAGCCCATGTGTCGGGGGCTGACGGGTCATAGGCAGGAGATTTATCAGCTATTGCCGAGATATCGTAATGTACACCGCCGGCCCCGGAAGCCAGGGTGTTAAGCATATCATTCGGGATAATACTGTTAGATCCAAAGCCAATAGTATACAATTTAATATTTTCTGCATCTAAAGCTGATATGTATGCGTCAGTTATATCTGAAGTAATATTGGATGAGGGACAATTCTGTCTGCCGTCGGTCAGCAGGACGATTATTTTATTATTATTGGAATTTAACATAGTCATTGCAAAGTTAAGTCCTGCAAGCAGAGGTGTGCTGCCTCCGTCAGCCGTTAACAGAGGGATGATGGTCAGCAAATGGTTTTTATATGCCTCATTAAGAGTTTGCATGAGTTCAATACTGCCGGCATCGCATCCTACCTGGGGTGAATCGGGGAATCTTGCCATACCGAGTGATGATTGCCCGGGATTGTTACTCCAAAGCAGATCGATAAAGGCAGCAAGTGCACTTTTAGTGTGAAACAGTTTCACTGCATTCGGGTCAGATGTGTAATAGTCATAGAAGTCTCTGTTCATGCTCAGTGAAAGGTCGATCAGACAGATGACCTCCGGAGGACCTTCAGATAAAACATTATCTACTGTTACTGTCCAGTCTTCACTGTCGGAATTTCCATCCTCATCTGTAGCGGTAATAGTGATTTCATAAACATTGTTACTATTAGCATCTGAAGGAGCCTCAAAGTCCTTTGCCGTCATACTTACCACTCCGGTTGAAGTATTTATACTGAAAACACCGGCGTCCGCACCGCCCTTTTCATAATACAGGACACCAATGGGAGATCCGGTTATTGCAGGGGTAACACTAGTATAAGCTGAGTTCTCATTTATATTGACGTTGGCTATCGGGTTTATGGTAAAGGATGCCGGTTCGATAATATCTGTTACTGTTACTGTCCAGTCTTCACTATCTGAGTTTCCGTCTTCATCCGTAGCCGTTATGGTTATTTCATAAATATTATCATCATCATCATCTGCAGGATACTCAAAGTTTTGTGCTGTCATTGTGATCACACCATTTGAGGCGTTTATACTAAAATCATCAGCATCAGTCCCGCCTTTGGTATATGTCAGTGAGCCTATTGGTGTTCCTGTTATTGCAGGTGTAATACTGGTATATGGTGAATTTTCATTAACTGAAGCATCAGCTATTGCATTGATGGTGAATGAAGCTGTTTCGGTCACATCAGATACGGTTACGGTCCAGTCTTCACTGTCGGAATTCAATTCCGGATCAGTGGCAGTAATTGTAATTTTATATATATTATTATGATCAGCATCCACAGGATCCTCGTAATTCCGGGCTGCCATGGTGACCACTCCGGTGGAAGTATTTATGCTGAAATCATCGGCATCTTCTCCTCCCTTCGAATAAGTCAATTGGCCAGCCGGAGTCCCTGTAACGGAAGGTGTTACGCTCGTATAGAAAGAGTTTTCAGCAACACTGGCATCAGAAATCGCATCAATTGTGAAAGGTGTTTCTGTTACATCAGCAACAGTAACGGTCCAGTCTTCATCATCACTGTTATTATCCTCATCAGTTGCAGTGATTGTGATTTCATAAATATTGTTCCCATCGTCATCGACCGGTATCTCAAAATTACGCGACACCATTGTAACTACTCCGGTAACAGGGTCTATGCTGAAATCATCAGCATCTGTTCCCCCTTTTGAATAGGATACAGAACCTATAGGTGTACCTGATATTGCCGGAGTAACACTTGTGTAAGATGTATTTTCATTAATATTGACATTTGCAATAGCATTTATAGTAAATGAGGATATTTCAGTAAGATCATTAATATTTATAACAAACTGTTTTGAATAGATCCCGTCGTATCCGTCATCAGCCTGGACCCTGATACTATATGAAGACTTGGTCTCATAATTATACATGGCATTAGATCTCAGGGTATTGCCATTAATGGTGAAACTTGTGTTATTGTCATCTCCTGTTCCGGAAACAAGGGAATATGTATATGTTTCGCCGATGTCAGGATCGTTATTTGTGAATGTCCCGATATCTGTGCCTGACGATTGATTCTCATCTATTGAGTTATTTGATAGTGATATATCTGTCGGCGGATTATTCAGGAAAAGGGAATCGAGAGTAAACATATTTGTATTACTGTAATTGGCATTCTGAGGACACTCAATAATGATACTGTCGAAAGGTGTTATATCATTATCGAAAGTATATAAGTTAGTTCCTCCTGTAACTGGAGTGTTAGGTGAACCTGCCTGATATGAGGTTATTGTGACATCCAGTGACAGAACAGTTGATATACGGAAACTAAGTTTTTTAATGCCTGTTTCCGTACCGCCAATTGCAAATGAAATTACGAATTTCCCGGGCCCATCCGTAAAACCCGGACAGGGATCAGAATCTGTACCTGAGAATTTATAAAGTTTATCGGAAGGATTGCCACCCAATGCCTGAATAGCCCTTCGCCCGTAAGAATTACTTATAGTAATTGTGGTATCAGGATTTCCAGTTATCTTATCCTTAACTATTGAAATGTCTGACAAAGGAGTACAGGTGTATGGAGTGGTAGAAGGATAAAAATCCAGAAAGTCTTTCTGGGCTTTTAAGGAGAGGTTGCAAGAAAATAACAACAAGGCAACTAAAGAATATGCCATCGTTCTGAAAACCGGTTTTTTTTTCATTTGTCTAATCCATTTGAATCAAAAAAATTTCAGGAGCGAATGCTCTGATTAATAATATCCGGGGGCAGGTAGCGATTAAATCCCTTAAATACAGTAAAATACAAATAAGGGATAAGTAGTATTTCTGTGTCAAAAATTCTAAACAGAGGCCTTTTGTTTTGCAGACATTTTTTCATTTAAATAAAGCCTTGAAAAAATATCTCCAAAATTTACGACTAATCCTTATTAAAGTCAAGTTTTTTGTTGCTTATTTTATTCTACAATCACCTTCCTTGTGGCAAGATACTTATCAATCAACAGATTAATTATATAGAGCCCCTGCGGCTGCCCGCTAAGATTGACTTCATATAAGAAGTGCTCTGTTGTTTTATCCAGCTTAAAGGACATAATTTCTTTTCCGCTCTCTGCAATGATCCTTATTAAAAATTCCCCGAAGATATTATTCTCGATCTCAATTGTGAACAATCCGTTGGTGGGATTTGGATAAATCTTCAGTCCTTCAAATGGATCGACATCATCCAACCCGGTATTGCCTGTTGGTATGGTAACAACATCACTCCTTGTAAAGCATTCCAGTTCATTCCCAATACTGACCTGGTAATCACCCATTTTGCGTTCGGCGATATAATAGTATTTTTCTGCATCGGGAATAATACTTCCATTACAATACCATTTATAATAATCACCATTTTTATTGCTGCAGGTAAGATACCATACAGTTGGTCCCTGGGCATAAAGAGTTGGTTTTTCCGGCGCCTCAGGGAGGTTGATGTTGAAGACTGATGACTCTTTGGTACATCCGTTAAGTTCGGCTTCAAGTTTGTAATTACCTGGTTCTGAGAGATACAGGCATGAAAGAGTATCACTTGTCAGTGGCAATCCATCTTTATACCATAAATATTTGTATTCAGTGATTTCCTGTGTGGCATTGAGCCTTATCTGGTCTTCGCCGGGACAAACACCTTCCGTATAGTTGACAGATTCAACGACAGGCATAATAGGGGGGACCTTAACCGTTACCGGCACGGAGGAACTTGTCACGCTGCATCCATAAGTATTGGTTATGTTTAACTGGTACGAGCCTGAAGATTTAGCAGTATAGCTGTTTGAAGTAGCGCCGGTAATAAGGCCGTATTCATTTCTCCAGTTATATGAGTTGCCTGTGACAGAAGGAGTACTTAGGATCACGCTGTCGCCGCCGCAGAATGTTGCAGGACCGCTGAGGTTCACGGCACCGGCAGAAGGAGCGGGGTTGACAACAACAGTTACATTGTTTGAAGAGGATACAGAGCAGCCGCTTGTGTTTGATACAACAAGGTTGAATGTCCCTGAGTTTTTAGCGGCATGGCGGCTTGAATCAACACCTACGGCACCGCCATTAAGTTTCCATTGATAGACATATCCGGAAGTGTTGTAAACACTCAGGATCACAGAATCGCCCTGGCAGAATACGAGATCACCATCAGCAGATATCAAAGGTGCAGTTGGAGCATCCTGTGCTGTTATACCAACGGCAGATGAGTTTGTTGTGCAATTGCCTTTAGGATTGACGATTTCGACAGAATAATTGCCTGTAAGTCTGGGAATATATCTACTTGAGTCACCTTCAGTAAGGTTGGTGCCGTCGATTTTCCAGGTATACTGATAGCCTGCAACATATGGAACTGACAGGGTCACGCTATCCCCTTTACAGAAGGTCAATGGGGCATTGGCTGTAACAGCAGCAACAGGATATGCACCGACTGATACGACACTGGATACTGAATCGGCACAACCATTTGAGGCTATAGCTTTCAGTTTTATGGAATAATCTCCTACTGTAAGGTAGGGATGAGGAGAGGGCTGTTGATCAGCTGATGTATTTCCATCGCCGAAATTCCAGCTCCATGAGGAAATAGTAAGTCCGTTGTTATCTGTTGTATTTGTAGCAGTGACAGGTATGCCCTGGCATACGTCAGGAGCAGAAAAACCGGTTATAGGACGTGCCCTGACGATAATATCTTTTTCGAGTGAGTCTTTGGCACCGCCGTTATCGGTTATGACAAGTTTTACATTATAGCTGCCGCTTGCGGAATACATATGAACAGGATCCTGATCGGTTGAGTTTGTTCCGTCTTTAAAATCCCAGAACCATGCAGTTATACCGTCGGTAGCAACTGACTGATCGGTAAAGGAAGTGGCAAAGCCAAGGCACACTTCATCTGCATCATAGAAGGCCTGGACATTCCTTACGTCGAATGAGTCAACATCTGACCAGTTTCCGCCACGATATCCCTGGTCGACAGCCTGTACTCTCCAGTAATATTTACCTGTAGCAAAATTCTTTACCAGGTATGTTGTGTCAAGCTGAGCATTTCCTAAACCGGTAATTTTCCTGAAGCCTGATATATCAGAATGTGGTGGACAAATATTTGCACTATCAGGTGTTGTTCCGATTTTAACATTATATGACAAGGATGTGTATCTGGTCTCATCACTTTTCACGGGATTCCAGCTTAAAGTAATACCTTCCGGGGAATATCCGGCTGTAAGTCCATTGGGTGCCCAGGCCTGTTTATTTGTGTCAAACAAACCTGATTTCATAAAAAGGTTATTCTTATAGAGTTTAACATTACCTCCCCATTTATATACTAAAATATCAATATCACCATCATTATCATAATCACACCATTCAAGTCCATCAACCTGGGTGAACACGAATGAATCATCATCCAGTTCCGAAAAACTCTCTCCATTATTGTTTCGGAAGATTATCGCGGATGCAGCAAAATTTGAAAATAATATATCCAGGAATCCATCATTATCATAATCTCCCCAGCGAACGCAGCCATTAGAACTAAATCCATAATACTCTGACAGAATATTGGTGAATGAATCACCTTGATTCTGATATGCGTATAACATTCCGGGTTGTGTCATTACAACATCCATATCACCGTCATTATCATAATCCCCCCAGTCTACAGATGCTTCCCAGAGCTCCGGAAGGTAAATCTGGGTTTGTTCCGTGAATGTATTATTTCCGTCATTACGATATATTTTGGATATGCGATTATTTAGATTATAGTCAAGTACCCCTGTTAGATGTATATCAAGATCACCGTCATTATCATAATCTATCCATTTAGCACTTCCCCTGAAAACGCCGGGAAGAACAATCTGGTCCTGTTCCGTAAAATTACCTTCCCCGTTATTCATATAGATTTTAGAGACCGGATCATAATATGGATCATTTCCTGTGGCCCCTGTCAGTATGATATCGAGATCCCCGTCATTATCGTAATCACCCCAGTCTGTTGCACTAAAGTAGACAGCTTCAAGAGATATTTGAGTTTGTTCAATAAATACTCCCAGGGTATCATTAAGATAAATTTTCGACAAGGCAGGTATATAATCGGGATAGCTTCCTGTAGCTCCCGTTATGAGAATATCCAGGTCTCCGTCATTGTCAAAATCTCCCCATGAAGATGTTCCATAGCTGATGCTGGGAAGTGATGCTGCACTTACTTCACTGAATGAATTATCTCCATTATTTTGATATAATATTGAAGGAATACCCGGTATCAAAATATCGGACAATCCGTCATTATTATAGTCGCCCCAGGCATAGTTATTCCAGCGTGCATTATTCAGAGAGATACTGGTTTGCTCAGAAAAAAGACCTGTACTGAAAATGCCCGGATTTCCAGCTGGTAGTTGAGTGAAATACTCCTCACTGCCCGGGCTTCCCAGGTATTCAATTACGTGAAAACTATAATCAGTTTTGTATGTTAATCCTGTAATAATAACACTATCACTTCTGCCGTTATATAAACAGTACCATCCGGTTGATCCTATTTGTTCTCCATACCCATACTCACTATCCGGGATATAGCTTTTACTATCAACAGGAATTGCAATATCAGAAGAGGTCTCTTTACAAAAGACGATACACCTGGAACCATTGCCCCGTTCCCATTTAAGTTTCAGACTGTTGTTACTTAAAATTCTTGCAGACAGGTTAGTTGCCTGCACCCGGACAATCGAGAAGGTATCAGCAATAGAGAATGGACCACCGGCAAACCCATTATCCACAGCCTGCACACTCCAGTAATAAAAGCCAAATGGTAAATTTTTGAGGTAAAAAGTAGTATCAAGGTTTGCATTACCCATCTCAGCCAGAATCCTGAAGCCTGATGGGGATGAATGTGGAGGTACAGCATCAACACCATCGCTTGTAGTACCAACCCTAATATTATAGGTCATTCCCTTATAATTTGTAATATCGGTTCTGACAGCATTCCAGCTAAGATTAACAGTTGATTTGTTAACTGTTGCAGGGAGTCCCGTTGGGGCAGCAGGAGCAGTATTTTTACTTACAATATCATTTCTGAATATCTTTGCGAAGGCACTGTCTGCTGATACTCCCATCAAAAGCAGATCAAGATCTCCGTCATTATCATAGTCACCCCATGCTGAATTTCCAAAGCCTGCCGGAGTAAGTACACAATTTGTATCTTCCCGGAATGTATTATCCCTGTTATTTGTATAGACTTTGCCAAAGGGTTTGTACCCGTTGAAATAACCTGTTAAAACTATGTCGAGGTATCCGTCATTATCATAGTCGCCCCAAATTCCGTTACCGTATGAAGATGAGCCAAGAGAAATTTGATCTTGTGCTGTAAAGGTATCACCTCCTTCATTACGGTAGATTCTGTTTTGGCTGGTCGAACTTACTAACAAATCCAGATCTCCGTCGTTATCATAATCACCCCATTTTACCAATCCCTTTCCAGTATATATATGTTGTGTTTCAACAAATCCTCCGTTACCATCATTCTTGAATACTTTGGTTATATATGATCCTTCAAGAGTGATTCCGGATAAAGCGACATCGAGGTATCCATCATTATTATAATCTCCCCAGTCTGTTTTACCGTACCTGATACCAGGTAAATTGTGATCAGACATTTTTGTAAATGTCTCATCACCATTATTCCTGTAAATCTCTGTTATACATTCAAAGCTGTAACCGTATTCTCCTGTGAGTATCAGATCCAGGTCCCCGTCGTTATCATAATCTCCCCATTCTATTGAACCATAAGATGTTCCAGATATCGATGTCCCAGGAATTTCCGAAAATGTTTTATTTCCGTTATTCCTGTATATAGTTGTACCAGATGAATTTAAAATAGCAATGTCAATATTTCCGTCATTATTTATGTCAGCACAAGCCATGAATTCTCCTTGATTAAAAGTAGGTGTCACATCAGCAAATGCTCCGGCTCCATTATTTTCATACAAATAATAACCCATGTTCCCTGTCATGAATATATCAAGATCATCATCATTATCGAAATCGAGCCAGCACAGATCAGTTGATTGGTCCCACCCCATTGATGAAGCATTAACTGAAGAGAGATGTACATCTTTCATTTCTGTAAATATGCCTGTTTTAAAGACAAGTGAATTCTGTTCTGACACGAGGTTGTTGTAAGTTTCATTACCTGGAGTTCCTTCGTATTCATGTACCTGAACAACATATTGGGTAAGTGAGGTTAGTCCCTTGATATGTACTGAATTCTGGTTCCCGTTATAAACACAAAACCATCCTGTTGATCCGATTTGTGATCCTGATCCAAATGTTTCAGACGCAGAATAGGTTGTGTTGTCAACAGGAGAAGCTTTACCTTCGCTATCTTCCTTTACGAATACTATACAATTTTCACCATTACCGCGTGACCATGCAATAGAGGTTTCCGTTCCTCCGGGATTGAAACTGTTTAGAGAATAAGCCTGGCATGAAGAGGTGTAGTCAAATGTTGATTCAGAGGAAAATGTACCTCCCTTGTAACTGTTATCAATTGCCTGTACTTTCCAGTGATAGGTATCTGGTTTTATATTCCTAAGAACAAATGTTGTATCCATCTGACCATTGCCCATTGCAGAAATTTTTCGGAAGCCATTGGTCGCTGAGGCCGGACTTACCAGGTCTATACCTTCGGAAGTTGTCCCCACCATTAAATTATAAGAAAGAGATTTGGCAGATGTATTGTCAGTGTTTACAGGATTCCATTTAAGGATTATTGAATCGCCTGCTGATTCATAGCTCAATCCGTCCGGTGCACCCGGGACAGGGTTATTTACAGTTGTTTCGTTTTTATATACTTTACAGATTTTTTCAGGTCCATTGATGCCTGAGATTATTATATCAAGATCCCCGTCATTATCATAATCACCAATGGCTGTTGAACTTTCACTAACACCGGTTAGATCTAATCCGGTAGCTTCAGTAAATATATTGTCTCCATTATTTATATAGATCTTTGTCACATCTGATGAATTATCATAACCTGTCAGTATAATATCCAGGTCACCGTCATTATCCAGATCCCCCCAGTTACCTGTACCCTTCCCCAAATGTTGGAGAATAATCCCTGACTGGTATATAAAAGTACCATCGCCGTTGTTCTTAAAAACTACCGATAGGCCTCCTGTCAGAAGGAGATCAGGGAATCCATCATTGTTATAATCACCCCAATCGTTATTCCCTGTACTCACTCCGTAAAAGGAGACATCAGTCTGTTCGATAAAAACATTATTACCCTGGTTTTGATATAATACAGTATATGAAGCCCAGTTTTCCTGGCCTGTAATTAGAATATCCAGGTCTCCGTCATTGTCATAATCAATCCATCTTGAAGAGCTGTAATTGAATCCCTTTAAAGAAACAGAGTATAAACTGTTGAAGACAAAATTACCCTGGTTTTGGAATATTTTTGTATCTATGCTGTTTGTACAAATTATATCAAGATCCCCGTCATTGTCATAGTCTCCACAATCAAAAGAAGTTCCACCATAAATTGAAAGAAACTCCTGCTTATACATCATAGTGAAAGCACCAGTACCCTCATTTTTGTATATCAATAACTCATATCCTCCGTCAGGGTTTTTGCTTGCAATTATAATATCAAGAAGATCGTCATTGTTTAAATCAGCCCATGAAGAGATGCAGTTATCGCCGTTAGAGATATATCCTGCTGGCAGTGAAGGCGACAAAACATACCCAAGGTCAAAAAAAGAATTATTTCCATCATTCCTGAATATTTTTACCGTTGCATAATTATCTGAAGCACTGCCTGATACGAGAAGGTCAAGATCTCCGTCATTATCATAATCACCCCAGGTATCTGAACCATTGGCAGAGACCGGTAGTACAATATCAGTCTGCTCGGTAAATGTTTGCGATAATAGTAAAATTGGAATAAGCAGAAATACGATAACTAAAACCTGTTTTTTCAGAGTGGCTCTTTTCATAGTGGTCAGGTTTTAAATTAATATTTGGGAAAAAATACGCCAATTTCGCTGAAAAAGCAATTTTTTTTCTGGGTGTTTGATGTAAGTACCGGTTACTTTGATCAAGCATATTCTGACATAGGTCAAAAAATATCCGCAGTAATGAGCCATGTTCTTAAAATGTCGTAACTTTATAAACGGTACCCACCTTCGTTAAAGCCACGGTGGGCAAAGCACGGTGCAAGGTAAGCCGCGAGCCGCATACCTGACATCAGGATGAATAGAACTTTGAGGTATTAAAAAAATAAAGTCATGTCACCAAAAAAATTATTTTTAGGATTCGTATTTTTTCTTGCAGCTGCTGCTATTATGGCTCAGGAAAACCCCACCCCTGACTATTACAGTTTCAGCCAGGGATTGAAAACACAGACCGTCCTTCAAGACGAATTCAATAAATTCAGTAATTACTGGTTACTGGGAATAGAAGAGAACAGTTGGTCAGAAACTATCGAAGATGGCCACCTGGTTTTCGAATCATTGACAACCAAGTCAAAAGAGGATCTCCTGCCCGTTATTATTGATCAGAACCGCGACTTTGAAATTGAGACCTCCATACGTTTTGTTGCAGGACAAATGGATAAAGGTTATGGGCTGCAGTGGGGGAAATCGGTTAATCCGGTCCGGCAATTCGATTTCCTGCTGACCGGAAGCGGTCATTTTACAATCGATAAATATAACGGAGGATTTTCCGATTATGTACCATTCACCCTGTCGGATAATGTAAACAGGTATACCTTTAATAAGCTGACAGTAAGGAAAGTAGCGGACAAATACTATTTCTTTTTGAATGAAAAGCTTGTCCACACAATGCCGTTCGAACCATTCTTCGGGAACCTGTTCGGATTCCAGGTGGGGGATAACTCAACAATAATGATCGATCATATTAACATTACATACCTCGATCAGGTTAAAGATGAAAAATCGAAAGTCCTGATCATGGACTATAAGTTTAATACATCAAGCGATAAAATTGCAATAGGCAAAGCAGTCACACTTACAGTAAACATAACCAATGTGGGGAAAAAGGATGCTGATAACCTTACTATTAATTATAGAGTACCCGAGAATGTTGAAGTGGTGGATTTCAAGACTATTCCTTCCCTTAAGGCAGGTGAGGAAGAGCTTCTGACACTTCAGTTTTTTGCTGATAAGAATTATAATGATACAATAATTCCGATCAATTTTGAAATTACAGGAGCCGACATCACAAATGTTAATGATTTCTTGCTTTCTGTTACAGTTGATAAGCCGGTTACCCGGGAAATAGATAAAACACTCGCACAGACTTACAGTGATTTCAGGGGAGGAAATGATCCACTTAAAGGGTTGAATGTAGCCCAGGCAATGAAAGAGGTACAGGTGGGAGAATATTATGCCCTTGTTATCGGTATCGATCAATATTCAGGAGAATGGCCACAGCTGAGGAATGCGGTAAATGATGCAAAAGGTGTCGCTTCAACCCTTTCATCAAAATATGAATTCCAATATCTTAAAACCCTTTATGATAAAGATGCAACACGTGATAATATCCTTAAAGAGTTTGAATGGCTGCTGAGGAATGTCAAACAAAATGATAATGTTTTTATCTATTATTCAGGACATGGTGAATATGTCGAGAATATGGACAAAGGATTCTGGGTACCGGTTGACGCTTCAGCAAAATCGATTTCAGGTTATATCTCAAATGAGGATATACGAGCATTTCTGTCGGGAATTAATTCGAAACATACACTTCTTGTTACAGATGCATGTTTCAGCGGTGATATATTCAGGGGAAAAACCATGACGATTCCTTATGAAAATTCCACAAAATATTACCTGAAGATGTATTCTCTCAACAGCAGGAAAGCTCTTACGTCAGGAGGTGTTGAACCTGTTATGGATAAAGGGAAAGAGGGACATTCAGTTTTTGCCTACTATTTTCTGAGAGCATTGGAAAATAATTCAGAAAAATACCTTGATGCAGGCCAGGTGTTTGAATCCCTTAAGATACCTGTTGTTAATAATTCATACCAGACACCTGCCTACAGCCCTATACGAAATGCAGGCGATGAAGGTGGTCAGTTCATTTTCATGTTGAAATAATATTCTTAAATAGGAGGTATTAAGGGTGTCTTAAAAGCCCTTTTCCTTATCATATTGCCCCTATCCCGAAAGCTTTCGGGACCCCTAAAGGGGACTTACAGATTACCAGATATTTACAGAACCCCCTTTAGGGGGCAGGGGGCAAGAAAAGGGCTTTTAAGACACCCTTTTTATGTTTTTCATGGTAATAATTGATTATCTTTACAGAAACCCTCAATTGGGCTGTAATCATGTATAAGAAAATTCTTGTTTTCTTTTCGTTATTTATACTGATTCAGGCAAAATCAAATTGCCAGCAATATTTTTTCAGGAAATACTCCGTTGAAGAGGGCCTTCCACAATCATCAGTTTATTGTATTATTGAAGATACACGTGGTTTTATCTGGATGGGAACAGATGGAGGCGGACTATGTCGTTTTGACGGAAACAGATTTGAAATTTTTACTAAGTCTAACGGACTGTCTGACAATATAATAAGGACTCTTTTTGAAGACAGCAGGGGGAACCTGTGGATCGGCACGGACAATGGATTAACCCTGTATGATGGAGTGAGTTTTACAACTTTCTCTGAAGAACCTGCCCTGACCGGTACATCTGTCCTTAAAGTTATTGAGGGAAGCAACGGAATCATCTGGATAGGAACCAATAATAACGGTTTGGTTGCAATTGAACCGGGAGATTCTCTTTTGGTAAAGAATTTTACACCGGATGACGGCCTGATAAGCAATTTTATATTTGATATTTACGAAGATTCTTATCAGCATATATGGCTGGGAATGGTAGGAGGCGTAAATATTCTGACTTTTTCTGAGGCGGATACTCTTTCTTTGGAAAATGTTGAAGATCCTATAATTCCTGCAGATATTATCCTTTCCATTGAAGAGGCTGATGATAATACCTTCTGGCTTGGAAGCTATGGTGAAGGTGTTTTCAGGGCAATACCGTCAAATGATGCTAAAGATTACAAGGTGGTTTCTTCAGGGATTAATGATATGTATTATGGACTGATTGTATGGGATATTTTATCATGGGGAGATGATGAAATATGGCTTGCAACAGATAAAAACGGAATAATAAGATTAAAGAATGATAAAATTGCAGGTAAGTTCTCCAGGGACAACGGACTTCCCTCAAACCAGATAGTTAATATTCTGCGGGATCATGAGGGTAATACATGGCTTGCCTCTTTCGGGCAGGGTGCTATAATGTATGATGATGATAAGTTCCTGAGTTACGGTCCGGCTGAAGGTATTTCCGGTAACCAGGTTCTGAATCTGCTGATAGATACTGATGAAATGCTTTATACTGCTACCGAGGAAGGATTCTCTGTTTTTAAAAAAGAGGGAGACATTATCAGGAAAATAAGGTATTATTCATTAACACAGGGTTTAAATGATGTGGGAGCCACAACAATAACAAAATTCAAGGGAAAGGTCTGGATAGGTACCAATAACGGGATAAATATTTTTGATGGGAACCGTCTTTCACGATTTGAATACAACTACCGTCTGCCTGATCTTAAGGTAAGCTCCATGCTTGTCGACTCACATAATGACCTATGGATAGGTACTGCCGGAGGTTATGGCAAGTATACTGGCAACTATCTGTTTACTATGAGTGAGGATGATGGATTAATAAATAATGAAGTACAGACTATCATAGAGGATTCAAAAGGCAGGATATGGATCGGAACAATGGGCGGGCTTGTTATGCTGGAAGATACAATTTATCGTGATTTCAACGAGGAGGACGGACTTATGTTTCTTCGTATTAATACACTCGCTGAGGATCCTGCCGGAAATATATGGATTGGAACCTTCGGTGGAGGGATATTTAAGTTAGGAAATGTATCCGACTCTATTCCGATCTCCTTTGTGGGAACTAAAGGAGTTTTATCATCAGGAACAATAAACAGCCTCCTTTTTCTAAACGATAGCACCTTAATTGCAGGAACAGAAAAGGGTTTTGACCTGGTGGAACTTGATGTTAAACAGATAATAACCAGAGTAATCCCATATAATAATAAGGATGGCTTCACAGGTGGTGAAAACAATCCTAATTCAATTACCCGGGATAAGAGTGGTTTTATATGGTTCGGAACAAAAAATGGAATTTTACGTTTCAACGCGGGGATAGACAAGAACTTCAACCTGTCACCAACTTCCTTCATTACTTCTGTGAAACTATTTTTTGAGAAGGTAGACTGGCAATCCAGGGGCTTTAGTTTAAGTAAATGGTCGGGACTTCCTGAAAACCTTGTATTATCCCATAACGACAATCATATTACTTTTGAATTTACAGGCCTCTCATTCAGCAATCCTGATGACCTGATGTTTTCTTATCGACTTGAGAGGAAGGGAACAGGAGAATGGTCTCCCTATTATTCTTCAAGGAGCATCTCATCTTCTGATCTTCCACCGGGAGATTATACTTTTTATGTAAAGGCAAGGAACAAATATGGTATCTCAGGCGAACCTGTTCATTATAGTTTTGTGATTAAACCTCCCTTCTGGAGGACCACATGGTTCCTTATTACTTCATCATTGGTTATCGCCATGATTATTATTGCATTTTTCAGGTACAGGGAGAAAAAACTGATCGCAGAAAAAATAAAACTTGAAAAGATTGTTGAAGAAAGAACAAGAGAGGTTGTGGAACAGAAAGATGAGATAGCAAAACAAAGAGATATCGTTACATATCAGAAAAAAGAAATAACTGATAGTATCCAATATGCAGAGAGAATACAAAAAGCAGTTCTTCCTGAAGAAGAAATACTCGGCAGTAGCTTTACTGATTATTTTATACTATTTCGTCCAAAAGATATTGTTAGTGGAGATTTCTACTGGATGTCTAAAAAGGGTAATCATATAATTTTTACAGCTGCCGATTGTACCGGACATGGTGTTCCCGGAGCCTTTATGAGTATGCTTGGGGTCAGTTTTTTGAATAAGATAGTAAATGAATCAGGTGTTGTTGAACCCGACAAGATACTCAATGAGCTTCGTGAAAATATTATCCTGTCGCTCAAACAGAAAGAGTTGCAGGAATCCAGTAAAGATGGGATGGATATGGCCCTGTGTACAATAGATCTGAAAAAAACCAGGTTGTTGTATTCCGGGGCAAATAACCCAATGATACTTATAAGGAAGGAGAACGGAGAATACTCTGTAATTGAAAAAAGAGCAGACGGAATGCCTGTTGGAGTATATTCCAGGATGAATGATTTTTCGAGTCATGAAATTGAAATCAGGAAAGGAGATACAATATATTTGTTTTCAGATGGTTTCTGTGATCAGTTCGGAGGTCCAAAGGGAAGGAAATTCATGAAACCCCGGTTTATCCAGATGCTGCTTGATAACCAGTCTCTTGCAATGAGTTCACAGAAAGAGGTCTTCGAAAAAATCCTTGATGAGTGGATAAACCATCCGGACCAGGGTGAATCGATAGGGCAGATTGACGATATAATTCTTCTGGGTATAAGGATATAAAAGATCGTGCGATCTTGCAATCTCCAGCAGGAAATATTTTCTTAACTTGCATTAAGAACATAATCTAAATAATATGAAAAGGTTGATTGTTGTGATTATCTCATTAACAGTTTGCCTGGGAGCATTTTCTCAGAATCTTAGTCTTGCCAGCTCGGTTGTTTCAATTTCATGTGGTTACACATCTGCCACCTATAATGGGCTGTCTTGGACAGTTGGAGAACCTGTCGTTGATATTCTGACATCAACAAATTATATTCTTACGGTTGGATTTCAACAAAACTGGGAGAAGATAGTCGGGATTGAAGATTTGGAGGAAGAATGGCACCCGGGAGTATACCCTAATCCCGGAACCGGGACAGTATTCGTAAAGACACCCGGTAACGGTTCTTCTGAAGTTCTGATTGAACTTTTTGATCTTAGAGGAGCAAAAATCTATTCTGAAAGGAAAAATAACATTTTGGATGATGAACTGATTACTTTAGATATTTCAAATCTGGAACCAGGAATGTATTTTTTGCATATTTATTACCCCGGCGGGATACCTTCACGGGTATATAAGCTTATTAAAAAATAAAATTATTTATCATGAAAAAAGCAGTATACATTAGTATCACGCTTATGCTGGTACTTTTTATTCAATTATCGGAATTATCGGCCCAGGTGCCTCAAGGCTTTAATTTTCAGGCTGTTGCACGCAATAGCGATGGTTATGTTTTAGCTAACAAGTCAATAACCCTGAAAATAGCGATTATTACATCAACAGCGGATATAACGGTGTGGGAGGAGACTCATTCTGTTACCACCAGTGATATAGGTCTGTTCAATCTTACAATAGGAAAGGGAACAAGAACTGCGGGTGTCGCTGCACAATTCTCAGATATTGACTGGGGCGCAGATCTCCATTATCTTAAAGTAGAAATGAATGCTGGTAGCGGGTATGAAGATCTTGGTACCAGCGAATTACAGTCAGTTCCTTATGCTCTTGTTGCCAACAGGTTATCCTCGATCCCCGAATTATCCACTCTCTCCTCTCTGGGTATTGCAGAAGTTGCAGGTCATAATCCTGATTCTGCACTTTTTGTGGTAAAAAACAAGAACGGGGATATAATATTTGCGGTTTATAATGAGGGTGTCAGAATTAATGTTGCCGATTATCCGGAGGAAATGAAAGGAGTTAAAGGCGGATTTGCAATTGGCGGATTTGGTCTGACGAAAGGTCTGACAAATGAATATATGCGGGTATCTCCCGATAGTGTAAGGATATACGTTGATGAAACTGTTGCAAAGGGGGTTAAAGGAGGATTTGCCATTGGTGGCTTTGGCCAGACAAAAGAAGTAACCGATTTAATGCATCTTACGCCCGACAACTATTTTATTGGTCATCAGGCCGGAAATTCAATAACAGATGGTTTGTATAATTCTTTTTTCGGATACGATGCGGGAGTAAGTAATACACTCGGGAATAATAATGTTTTTATCGGTAATGAAACAGGATACTCAAACATTGACGGTCATTGGAATATCTTTATTGGTAATACAGCCGGTAATTCCAATACCTCAGGAGATGCAAACATCATCATGGGAGATGAAGCAGGATATTTAAATACCACAGGATCATGGAATGTCTTCCTTGGTGATATGGCAGGCCATTATAATTTAACCGGGGAATCCAATGTTTTCATTGGCGCAGATGCCGGATTAAGCAATACACTGGGTAATTATAATGTTTTTCTTGGATCTACTTCCGGATACAGTAATACCGAAGGAACATCAAATGTTTTTCTGGGTGAAAGCTCAGGATATTCAAATACACTGGGCACTTCAAATGTGTTTATCGGAACAGAAAGCGGTGCTATGAACCTGGAAGGTGACAATAATGTCTTTATTGGTGATGTGGCAGGCTGGTCGAACACATATGGTATTGATAATGTATTCATTGGAGCAAGTGCTGGTGAGAAGAATGAAACAGGAAGTTACAATGTCTTTTTGGGAGAATATAGCGGTAACAGTAATGTGTTGGGTATATCAAATGTCTTCCTGGGCAAAGAAGCCGGCCAGGCAAATACTTCAGGATCATGGAATGTATTTCTTGGCACTTTAACAGGTACCGAAAATACAACAGGGCAACAAAATGTTTTTCTTGGCCAGGAAGCCGGAAGTGCAAATATGACAGGGAGTTATAATGTTTCAATTGGTACATTGAGCGGTAGCTCAAATGAGGAAGGGAGCAATAATATTTTTATTGGTTATCAGGCCGGTATTGATGAAACAGGTTCTAACAAACTTTACATTGACAATGAGGGTTTATCGTGGGATGAGGCACTTATCTATGGGGAGTTTGATAATAATTACCTGAGTTTTTATGCTGATGTTGAAGTAGCCGGGGTCTTTTATTACTATGATATTTTTGGTACTTCCGATGAAAAATTTAAAACCAATATTTCAGATATGCCGGAAGTGCTGGCAAAAGTAATGGAATTGAGACCCATTACATTTAACTGGAATAAAGAGGAATATCCTAAAGGAAGATTTTCTGATGAGTCCCAGATCGGATTGATTGCCCAGGAAGTTGAAACTTTGTTTCCCGAACTGGTAAAAACCGATAAAAAAGGAGATAAAGCAGTTAACTATACAAAACTTACCGTGTTATTGCTGGAAGCAATCAAGGAACAACAGAAAATAATTGAAGGACTTGAGGCAAAGTATGATGAACTTATAAAATAAGTGAAGGATTAATTCAAATTATAATTCATGCAGTTTTTCTGTAACGTCGTACAGCAAAACCGGTAAATACGGTTGCGATAATGATGAGCGCAAAGATATCATGGCTAACATCATGAATCGTTGATCCTTTTAACATAACCATCCTGTTTATTCTCATAAGATAGGCAAGGGGATTGATCAGATCTATCTTCTGGGCCCACTCCGGCATACTCTCAATAGGTGTGAAGATACCACTCATGAGGATAAAGATGATCATGAAGAAAAATGCCACAAACATGAATTGCTGTTGGGTTCCGGAAAAAGTTGAAATAAAAAGCGCCAGACCCAGTACTGCAATCATAAATATGGTGGAGCATAAAAACAGGAGTGGAATACTTCCTTCAAAAGGAATGTTAAATACTAATTTCCCTATTACCATCCCCAGGGCAAGGTCAACCAGCCCGATAATCAGGAAAGGGACCATTTTAGCAATAATAAACTGATACTTCCTGACAGGAGTAACATTGATCTGTTCTATTGTTCCTATCTCTTTTTCTCTGACAAGGTTTAGACCAGCCAGAAGAAATCCTATTGCTGTGACAAGTATACCAAGAATCCCCGGAAGCATATAAAATGAATAGTTAAGTTTCTCATTATACCAGTATCTGTTCGTGACCATTATCCGGGGAATATTGATAGCTCCGAAATTTTTAGTAATAATATTCATATTATAATCACGTATAACTCCATTCAGGTAAGCCCATGAGAGTTGTGCTGTCATTGCATTGATCCCATCTATTGAAGCCAGTAATTTACCCGGTCTTCCAATTGAGAGATCTTTTCCAAACCCTGAAGGTATTTGTAATATAACATCATATTTATTCCTGTTCAGAAGTTCATTTGCTTCCTCTTCGGAAAATGTTGTATATCGAATGGTAAAAAAAGTTGATCCTTCAAGCCGGCTTATAAGTTCCCTGGAGGTCGATGTCATATCCCTGTCTATGATACACAGATCTATGTTTTTAATCTCAAATGTTACAGCAGGTACAAGTATGAGAAGTTGTACAATCGGAACTGCAAAAACAGCTCTCCCAATAAATTTATTCCTGAAGATCTGGATAAACTCTTTTCGTATAAGGTATAATATAGTTCTCATTTATTACTGCAGTCTTATTTTGAAATTCCTTACACTTAAAATGATAAAGACTGAGGTCATAAAGATTAATACAAGGGTTTCGTCCCATATATTAATAAATCCTGTTCCCTTTATCATTATGCTTTTAATTATTACAATAAAATACCGGGGAGGAAATACAGAGCTCACCCACCCGTAAATTTTGGGCATATTTTCTATCGGGAAGATAAATCCCGATAGCAGTATTGTCGGCAGCATCATACCTACAAGGGAAATGAAAATAGCCTGCTGCATAGTCTGTGAAACTGTCGATATAAGAATCCCTAATGACAGGCTCATTAATATATATAACATACTTTCAGCAAGCAGGAGGATAAGGCTTCCTTTTACCGGAAGGCCGAATACAAGCCAGGACAATACAAGGATTATAACTACATTTATAAAGGAGAGAAGGAAATAGGGTGCCACTTTCCCAAGGATTATCTGAACAGGTCTCAATGGTGAAACCAGGAGAACCTCCATTGTACCGAATTCTTTTTCACGGGTTATCGTAACAGATGTCATCAGGGCACATATAAGTATCAGTATCATGGTTATTACCCCGGGAACAAACATAAAATGACCTTTAAGGGAGGGATTGTAAAACATTCTTACTTCTGGAATGATAACGGCATTATCTGATATTTGTGTACCAGCAGAGAGCTGGTGGTAATCGGCAATAATGGCCGAAACATAATTCGTAACCAGGGTTGCAATATTGGGTTCGGATCCGTCGGCTATTATACTGATATTTGCTTTCCCATCACTGATCAGATCACGCCCGAAATGTTCACCAAAGATGATTACAGCCTTGGTTTTCCCTTTCTTCAGAACTTTGTCTATTTCATTAAAGTCTAACAGGGTTTCAGTACGATTAAAAAATCCCGATGAACAAATCTTATCAGAAATTTTCCGGGTGACCTCATCATTCGACAGATCAAGGAATGCGACTCCCGCATTTTTAAGATCATTGCTAACAACATAGCCAAATAAAAGGATTTGTACTGCCGGAATGCCAAAAAGTATGATAAGTGTCCGGAAATCCCTGAAAATGTGCAGGAACTCTTTTTTTACAAATCCAAGGAATCGTTTCATTTAAAATAAGTTATTTCTTCTTTCTAATTTTAATGTACCCACCTCCAATGCCCTCAATTACAGTATATTGGAGGGGTGAGTACATGCGGTCTCGCTATCTTCACAAATACCTCCTCAACAGTCTCCGCATTATATTGTTTTTTCAGTTCAGCAGGAGTATCCAGGGCTATAATTTTCCCTTCACTCATTATAGATATTCTGTCACAATATTCTGCCTCATCCATATAATGTGTCGTTACAAATAAAGTAATTCCCATGGCAGCTGTCTCATAGATCATTTCCCAAAACTGACGTCGTGTTATCGGATCCACCCCGCCTGTGGGTTCATCGAGAAAAACAATCCTGGGTTCATGCAGTACAGCCACAGAAAATGCAAGTTTCTGTTTCATTCCCAACGGCAGATCAGATATTAACCGGTCACCATATTCAATGAAGTTAAGTTTTGCAAGAAGTGTGTCGGTCCTTTCTCTTATTAGCTGTTTGCTCATACCGTAAATTCCTCCGTACAGCATAATGTTCTCCTTTACAGTGAGATCTTCATAAAGCGAAAATTTCTGACACATATAACCTATATTCCTTTTTATCTTCTCAGGTTGTTTTGAAGCACTAAAACCAGCTACAATTACCTCTCCGGATGTAGGTTCAGATAATCCTGACAAGATCCTCAGGGCAGTTGTCTTACCAGCTCCGTTAGCCCCCAGGAATCCAAATATTTCTCCCTCGAAAACCTCAAAGGTCAGGTTGTCGTTGGCAACGAAGTTGCCGAACTTCTTTACAAGATTTTTAACCGATATGACTATATTTTTTGTCATAAAAACATCCCCCCGTCCCCCTTCAAAGGGGGAATTAAATCTTTTTTCATTAGTTCAAGAAATCTGTCCTCAATACCAGCTTCAGTTTCAGTTATTACCACTTCATTAATATCCCGGCTGCCAAGGAATTCATATATTGTTTTATCATATTTGTCGCCTTTAAAAGTCACATGAACGGAATCACCGAATGGAAAAGCAGAGATAGTTTCCGGATATTCTCTCAAGGCAGTTATCAGTTTGTATTTTTCAGAAGCTTTAACACTGAACAGTATCCTTGTAAATCCCTGTTTTATCATCTGAGGCTTATCTATCGAAAGCAAATTTCCGTCTTGTATCAGAGCAACCCTGTCACATCTCATTGCTTCATCCATATATGGAGTAGAGACTATTATTGTAATGTTATGATTCTTCAGTTTTTTCAACATTTCCCAGAACTCAGATCGGGATACGGCATCAACACCTGTGGTAGGTTCATCAAGTACAAGTAATGCCGGTTTATGTATAAGAGCACATGACAGGGCCAGTTTCTGCTTCATACCTCCTGATAACTTGCCTGCCAGCCTTTTCTTAAAGGGTTCAATATGTGAATAGATGTCGGAAATCAGATCATAATTTTCTTTTACCGTAGTTCCAAAGACTGTTGCATAGAAATTAAGGTTTTCTTCAACTGACAGGTCCTGGTAAAGACTGAAGCGGCCAGGCATATATCCAATATTCTTGCGCAGCTCCCTGAAACCTTTAATTACATCATGTCCCATAACCCTCATTTCTCCTTCATCCGGAAGCAGGAGTGTTGTAATTATCCTGAAAAGGGTTGTTTTACCTGCTCCATCAGGTCCAATGAAACCGAATATTTCCGATTCGTACACCGAGAATGTCATATCCTGCAGGGCTTTTGTTTCCCCGAAGCTTTTACTTATAGCTGTTGATTCTATTATATTCTGCATTGTATTTCAGAAAATTACTTCTCCCGGCATGCCTGATTTCATTGTGCCGTCATTTTCAATCTCAATTGTTATAGCATAAACCAGTGTTATCCGTTCCTCCTTGGTTTGTATTATTTTAGGAGTAAATTCTGCCTTATCCGAGATATAACTTATTGTTCCCGGGAATGACATATACCCTTTCTTTCCGTCATCTACTCTTACAGTACATTCTTCCCCTGTTTTTATACTTGCGAGCTGTGCTCCACTGACATACACTTTAAGCTTTATCAATGAAAGATCTGCAATCCGGACAAGCGGCTTACCGGCTATGGTTAATTCACCTGCCTCAGAATATTTTTCAATTATCGTGCCCTTCAAAGGGCTCTTTACAAAACTTCTTTTAAGCTGTTCTTCAAGTGTGGCCTTTTTCGATTCATATACGGATAATTCTGCAGCAATTGATGTTTTTTGAGTATTATTGGCTATAATTTGTTTTTCTAAAACAGCCAGCTGACCAGTAATATCATCATATTGCTTCTGTGTTGCAGCTCCATCTTTAAGCATTTTTTCAATCCTTGAAATATTGACCTTCAGGTTTTCAATCTGCTGGTCAATGATATCATTCTGCGCATTTATTGTACTTATACGCGTCATGACGCTTCTCATTCCGGCTTTGATCTCATCTTTCTGCAGGTGCAGAATAGTCGAATCGATTATGGCTATTACTGTCCCATTTTCTATTTCATAACCCTCAGTTACATCAAACTTAAGGATCCTTCCGGTTGTTTCGGCTGAAACAATTACCTCAGTAGCTTCAAAATTACCATAGGCATCTGCCTCGTTAGTGTTGTTTCCGCAGCCGGTTACCAGAACCGCAGCGATTAATATTAATAATTTGGTTTTCATATTTTTATATTTAATGTTTTTCAGTTTTTTTCTTACCCCCCTGCCCCCTAAAGGGGGGTCATTCAATATCTTCCCCACTAATATTATAATACTCCACCTGCGCCTTTGCAAGGTTGATCTTATGTATTTCATGATTAATCTGAGCCTCTTTTTCAGAATTCATCTGGTTCATATATTCAGTTATAGTAATGGTTCCATTATCATATTGCGATTCAGATGTTGCAGTTATCCTTTTCCTTATTGCAATCAATTCAGTATCAGATATAACTAGTGATTTAAGATTGGTTATTTCGGCCTGTTTTGCTTCAAGAAGTCTCTTCAGGTTTTCCGTAAGATCATCTTTCCTGTTTTCGATAATATTCTGCTGTAGGCTGATCACCTGTTTTTCATTCTTTGCTTTATTCCAGTCGAAAATATTCCACTTTACACCGGCTCCAACGATATAATAAGGAGCGAACTCATCTTTAAAGAAATTATTTCCGGGAGGGTTGCCGTAACCAACTGTAGCAAAGCCAAATGCCTTCGGCATTCTTTTACTCTGGATTACCTGCAGGGAAGCATCAAGCTGATCTTTCCTCAGGTCGAACATCTGTAGCTCCGGTCTTGATAATTCAGCCTCTGTTTCGTCTGTTATTGAAGGAAGAATGAATTGTGTTGAATTATCAATCTCTGTTCCGGTCAAATCTGATAAAATCTTCAGAAGCGTATTTTCACGGATCTTACTTTCTTTAATTTGCTGCTCAAGCTTTATTTTCTCTGATATAAGAATATCAATATCTGATTTCAATAAGACACCGCTGTTAAGAGCAGAATTCATTGATGATATACGCTCATTTACTAGCTCAAGGTAACTGTCAAGAAGTTCTTTCTGACGCCCGATAAGTAACAGGTTGAAATAACTGCTGTTTACCTGCTCCCTCAATTTATATAAATCAGTTTCAGTTTGTTTCTCATTCGCGGCCAGATTTGCTTTTTCAAAAGCCCTGGAGCCTTTTATGGCACCACCATCATATAGTATCTGGTTTATTTCGAGTGTTACCTTATATTGTTCATGTGGAAGGGGGTTAATAAGGTCGGCTATACCGGGAACCGGTAAAGACCCCAGCATATCAGTCATATCTATGACTGAAGAATTATAAATGAAACTGCCATTTGCATCGAGAGAAGGAAGCCATC
>CAZDOM010000023.1:0-32989 GCA_964507015.1 uncultured Rikenellaceae bacterium
GGGCTCAGGGCTCAGGGCTCAGGGCTCAGGGCTCAGGGCTCAGGGCTCAGGGCAAGACAGTTGTGTCAAGTATTATCAATCCTTACTACTTTCAATATACCTTTCAGTTCCTGTATTTTCCTCATAATACCCTGAAGGACATTATTATTAGTAACCAATATATTAAGTAATCCTTCAAAAAGTCCGTCGTCCATTTTATAGTTGAAACTCCTGATGACTATTTTGTATTGTGAGAGTATATCGGCTATCCTGTTTACCATACCAATATCTTCCACGCCAGTAATTTTTACTGATGCAATAAATGCAGGGGTTGTTTTTGATTTACTCCAGCGCACTGAAATAAGCCTGTATGGGTATTTTGAAAGCAGGTTATGGGCATTTGGACAGTTTGTACGGTGAATCTTTATTCCCTCGGAGACAGTAATAAAACCAAATATTGTATCACCGGGGACCGGATTGCAGCACTTTGCAAGTTTATAGTCGAGACCATTCACCTTGTCTTCAATAACCAGGAATTCAGCATATTGTGAGTCCAGGGGTTCTTTAGATGTGAATACAGGCATTTGTGTAGCTGCAGTATCTGAAGACTCTTCTTTCAACAGTACCTCTTTTATTTCAAGCAGCTCGACCTTACCTGTATTGATCTGGAAATAGAGATCCTGTGCCGTTCTAAGGTTATAATAATTGATAAGTCTTTGTATTGCCGTGTCATTATAAGCTATCTTCCAGTTTTTAAGTCTGCGCATAAGGATCTCTTTGCCTTCAGCTGCTGCCCTTGTCTTCTCCTCATTAAGTGCCAGTTTAATCTTTGCTTTTGCCTTGCTGGTAACGACAAAGGAGAGCCAGTCCTGTTTAGGTTTCTGGTTCTTGCTGCGGATAATATCCACCTGGTCGCCATTCCTGAGGACATGTTTTATTGTCACATTTTTCCCATTTACCTTACCTCCCACACATGATTCCCCAACCGCGGTATGTATCTCAAATGCAAAATCCAGCACTGTTGCACCTGCCGGAAGTTGTTTCAGATCACCCTTTGGAGTAAATACAAAAACCTCATCAGTATACAATCCTGACCTTACCTGGTCTAGGAATGCTGTCTCCTCCTTCTCCGATGATTCAAGTATCTCCCGCATCCTGGTCAGCCAGTTATCAAAGCCTCCCTCTCCTTTTATCCCTTTGTATTTAAAGTGTGCAGCAAGTCCTTTTTCAGCTATCTCATCCATTCTGGTGGATCTAATTTGTACTTCAACCCACCTGCCTCTCGGACCGACTACTGTAGTATGTAATGATTCATACCCGTTGGATTTTGGAACAGATATCCAGTCACGCAACCGGCTTGGATTGGGCTGGTAGAGATCAGTTACGATAGAGTACGCCCGCCAGCATTCCGATTTTTCATTCTCTATCCCTGTTTCAAGAATGATCCTTACAGCAAAGAGATCATATACCTCTTCAAATTCCACCCCCTGGGTTTTCATCTTCAGCATTATGGAATGTGTTGATTTTTTGCGGCTTTTAACAGTGTACTTAAACCCATGCTTCTCAAGCATTTTTTTAAGAGGTTGTGAGAACTCACGTATAAATCTGTTTCTTGAAGCAGTAGTTTGCTTTAGCCGGTTTTCAACAAAATGGTACTGTTCCGGTTCCAGATATTTTACTGTCAGGTCCTCCATTTCCAGTTTGATATTATAGAATCCCAGACGGTGAGCAAGAGGAGCATACAGAAAATAGGTCTCCGAAGCAAGTGGTAACTTCTCTTTCTCAGGCGCTCCATCAAGGTTTCGCATATTTTCAAGACGTTCAACCAGTTTAATAAGTATGACTCTTACATCATCAGCCAGGCTAAGCAGTAGTTTTCTGAAGTTCTCAGCCTGATATGACGACTGCATTGATTCAATACTACTGATTCTTGAGCAACCTTCAAGAATCTCCACTACTTTACTGCCAAATTCCTTTTCAAGTTCTTTAGTGCTTATTGTCAGTTTATTGTACGAGCCATGAAGAAGTGCGGTTATAATTGATGTAAGCCCCAGCCCTATCTCTTCTGTAATTATCCGTGCTATCGAAAGTGATTGAAGAATCTGTAATTCCCCGGTGATTGTCCTGCAGTCACAGCACGCACCGTTAGCAAGGTCAAAAGCTTTTTTTATTTTGCTCCTCTCTTCCTGAGTAAATTTTTTTTTTGCAGCTAATAATAGTGCCCTGTATCGGGTTTCAATTATTTGTATCTCTTCCTGTTGCACGAGATTTATTTTTCTTAATAATTTTAAACAAAATTAACCCTATTTTAATCACTATATAATAAAAATCCCCGGGTTTTACATATCCCGGGGATTCTTTTTATACTGGTTATATTTCTATCTGAATGAAATCCCCAGGCCGGCTGAAACAACGTTATACTGAGCCCTTGTATAATCAGCATGAATGGTAAGCACTGCCAGCTTAAGCCTGAAACCTATATTTGCTCTCAGTCCCGAAAAATTTTCAATATTGATATCACCAAAATCTTCACTTGTATTTACACCTGAATCGTTATATTCTACATCTGTTCCGACAAGAACCGGTGAGGGATAATTGCCTTCCAGTTGAAGAATCGTATTTGTTTTGGAATAACCCAGTCCTCCATAGAATGTAATAATGGCAAGATTTACCGAGCCTATGGCACTTATATTCAGAGCTGTAACACTTGCTGCCAGATTCTGATCTTCGAAAGAAGAAACAGTATATGTATTATAATCCGCATAAGTGGGAGGTTGAAGATTTACAGGAATATTTCCTGTCAGCTTTGTATATCCGACAAAAACAGATGCATCAAAGGGGAGCAGATCACTACCCGGAACATACTGCATGATACTATGCATTACTCCAATACCCCATAAACCTATATCTCCGTGGATGAGATCATTGTCGAAAGTCAATCGGGGAATAAATCTTACTTTGACCTCTGTACCAAGCGGTAAGCCCACTCCAATCTGTAAGGTTGGTACCGGAATATATCTCCACGCCACTCCAGGTGGTGTTCTGAAGCTTGCAAGTTCATAGCCGCTGACTTTATATGACATCAGGGGTCCGTTTTCATCAGGTCCGGCAATAGTAGGCGCTGATCCTGTTGTGGGACTAATATCTGAGGAGAGACCCAGAGTTGACAGATCGAAGGTCTCAGCAGTGGTTGGGACGAATCCAACATTAAGAGCTGTAGTAATATCAAATCCTCCCAGTTTATGAGGTTTTGCAGTATTATACCAGCTTCCGTTCAACCCTGCGCCAAAAGCATTGATCCATGGAGTCATATAGGCTTCAAGGAATTTAATGCCGTCAGCGGTGGAACTTTTTAAGAAATCAAGTTTATCAAACTGCGAAAAGGTAACCGAAGAAAATAGTGATACTGAGATCACAAGTGTTAACAAACGTTTTGTGAAGAGCTTATTCATAATCACTTTATTTGGTTATTTTACTAAATAAGTATACAAATATAGAAAAAATTGAAAACGGATTCAATGCATAATAAAACCTGACTATAATATTATAACGTAATCAGGTCTTCAAAGGTTGCACCAGGATGGGGAAAATATTATTAAATCATTTCTTGTTTTCAATTCCTTCCAGCTCCTCAAGCTCTTCAATTCCTATCTCTGATGAAAGTTTGGACAGATCTTTAAGGTTTAATTCACCCCGAATGGAAATCAGCGAATTACCTCTTGAATCACTCGAAATAACAATCATTTCGGATATTGTTTTACCATTCTGGCGTATCAGGAATTTTGTTACATCATTGCCCTCTTTAACTACCATCAGCTCTTCATATACAGAAAGATCAAGTTTTATACTCAGTTCCTGGTAAAAATTAACCCTTACTTTTGATAATGAATCATTTTGGGAGAGGATCCTGATAGATTTTAACCTGAGCATAAGGTTATCAGGATTATTCTCCGCATCAAGTGATCCCAGCAGGTTTAACATTCTGCCTGAAATAGACACATAAGTAAATCCCTCTTTTTCCGAGTACCTGTTAAACAGCTCATCAACCGGATTTGATTGGGATAAAAGAGCCTGGCAGATAAACAAAACTGCAATTATTAAAAAGTATCTTTTCATGTGTTTATTAATTTACATCTAATTATTATCCTTTCCCTTTTCATTTTCAAACAACCTGCTCTGCTGCAGGTTTGCAGATATTACTGATGCTGACCTGTCAACAGATTCCAGTCCTTTTTCCATGGCACACTGCATTTTATTTAGTGGTTTAAGAGCTTCAGTGCCTTTATTCAGTTTTACTGACACTTCATAAAGGATTTTCATTGTCTCTGCATAGGCCAGCTGTGGATCAGAAAAGGTATCTTCCTGAACCTGTTCATTAATAAAAAAGAAATATGAGAAAACAAGGAGGAGAACAGCTGCAGCACCACTGATTATTGCTATATATTTCATTCTCAGAGAAATTCGTTTTTGTTCTTTCTCAAGATCGTCGATAGCATTAATTATACGATCTTCGAAGTTGACAGAGGGTACAGGGATTTTCTCTCTACTTTCATAATGGCTGAAGATCTCTTTTTCGGCGTCAAATTCAGGAAATACATCCTCACCCGAGAAGTACTCTTTCAGTCTCTGCTCCTCCTCTGCCGAAGTCTCCCCGGCATAGTACCTTTCCAGCAATTTATCAAGCTCTTCCTTTTTCATTTGTATATGTTAAATATTTCTCCTTAATCATTTTTCTGGCTCTCGATACAACCACTCTCAGGTTATTAATATTCATCTCTTTCTGTTTTGAGATTTCTTCATACGACAAACCATTTATCTCCCTGAGCTGAACCAGTTCACGAATATGATGCGGAAGTTCATCAATTATCCTTGTCATAATCTCGGTATTTTCAGATCTTACAAACTGATCATGGGGTGATGGAGAAGGATCAGGATTCTGTAGATCTGTCGCTTCGATTTCACTGTTGATATGTCTTCGTTTCCTCAGATGATCAATACAACTATTTTTTGTCATCGTTACCGCAAGAGCCTCAGGATCTTTATATTCATCAAGTCTTTTTTTCATCATCCACATCTTCATAAATACCTCCTGTACAATATCTTCTGCTTCCTGTTGGTTTTTAACGATGCTGAAAGCAATAGAAAACAGTTTACGATTAAGTTGATGTATAATTACATTAAATGCATCCCTGGTCATCAATCAAGAGGCTTATGACGAATTCCCGGTAAAGATAAGAACAATCAGAATTACTTGCAGCTTATAACAATATTGACTCCGTTATCATTCTTTATGCTCTTCGAGAATCTTCTTGCCTCCTCATAAGTCATATTACCCTTTATCTGCATAAGGAAATTATCCCTTCCGCCGGCAACTATCAGGAACTCTTTTATTTTTCTTCCGTCTGCCTTCACCAGCATCACAAGATCCTGTTTATATTCTTTCACTCTCATAAACTCCTCATAATTTCTGCTATCGATTTCCTTTTCGACCATATCATAGAAGTTGCCATTAAACATATCATCATCATCTTGTGTCAGTATCCTGACAGTTGTGATATCGACAGGCCAGCAGCGGTCATCGTCACTTTTATCGTTATCAAGAGCTCTTACCAGATTTATCAGGTTTCCGCTTATTGTAATTGATGTAAAGCCATCACTTCCGGCATACTTTTCAAAAAGTGCATCAACCGATTTCTGTCCATATCCAAGAATAGTCAGGGTTAAGATTACTGGTATTAAAATAAATCTTTTCATGTGTCCTTTAATTAGGTTTAACAAATATGTTCTTTATAAGGACGTTTGTCCGGATAAAACATAACAACATACCCGGAATATTTTCCGGGTATATTATTATTAAATGCATGTTTTTATTATCTCTGATGCTCCTGTTACTATTACAACCTTATCTTTTAAAAGTTGTTTCATAATCAGGTGTATTGTTTGACTTTACATTACTAAAATAAAACAATGTTCTATTTTTAAAAATATATTGAAATAATAAGATCAATTATTGGAAAAAACGTATTTATGGTTTGTATAAAAACAATTTTATCATACCTTTGCACTCGCAAAAAACAAGTATGATTCAGTAGCCCATCCCGATGGCTATCGGGAGGTAGAACATCCCGCTTTGCGGGAGGGTTCTGGGCTCGCGTTGTTTGAAAATATGATTCAGTAGCTCAGTTGGTAGAGCACATCCCTTTTAAGGATGGGGTCCTGGGTTCGAGACCCAGCTGGATCACAATAAGAAACCCGGTATGGTTACCGGGTTCCTTGTTTATAAATTAAATCCTGATATTTCCACTCCTGGAGTCTCCCCTCCTGTATCCCTGTCACAGAGCTTCATAGTTATAACCTTCTCTTCTCCGGGCATCAGTGATACATAATTATCGCTGTAGAATACCGGCAGAATACGTTTTCCGCTGCTCTTTCCAATAACCTTGAGCCTAACCATAAGAGCAGGTGTCTCTGTAGTGTTTTTCAAAGTAGTGGTCAGCAGCCATTCATAACCTGATTTCTTAACAACCGTGCTGTTATTAAGGTTAACCTTAGGCAGATCGCGGAGAGCCTGGTAATTGCCCTCTTCAACCCCGCGCCAGTAGAAGTTATCAGAGATGATCTCATCACCTTCCTTCAACGTCAGTTTTATAAAATGAACTGATGAGACACCTTCAGGGAACTCCAGTTTGAAACATTTTACTGTTTCATCCTCCTTACAATCCAGGGTTGTTTCCTTCTCCCACTGAACAGATCCGTCCATATTCAGAACCTGCGCCTTTGCAGTCAAACCTGTCCTGTCCTTTGCGTTGTAATTCACCACCTCAACAGAGTCACAACCTCTGAAGTCATATACTGGATTCCATTGAATATGAATCGGTTCTGATGCTTTCTTACATCCAAAGTATGCGGCTGTAGGGTCAAAATAGTAATCGTATGTCTGCCATACCATTGAAGGCCAGGCCGGATGGCTCATCCACAGTATCATTCCTTTTCTATATGCACTTCTCCCCTCAAATATTGCACGATACCCGTTGTAATTTATCCATTGTGCAAGCTCAGTGAATTCTTTTGCATCTTTAGGTGCTCCAAAACCTTTCTCAATCATTGCATTGAAAGAAGCGGCACCCTGAGCACCTTCGAGACAGTAGTCATGCAATCCGTAGAGACTGTTCTGCGGCCAGAGGAGTGACTCGGGGATTGTCTGTATCAGGCTCTCAAATGTCATCACATTAGGCATTCCCCTCTCGCTGTGCAATTTGTTATAACCATATAGGAGGAAATAGTCCCTTGGAGGCAGAGCTCTGTATGGACCTCCGCCACTAACCACACCCATTGATGAATGGGATATATAATTAATTCCGGGGTGTAATTTCGGCAGCATGACACGTAAAGCAGTATCAATAACCGGAGGTGGATTACCCTCATTACGTCCGCAATAAATACCGATAGACGGGTGATTCCTGATTCTTTTAACCATATCTTCGGCGTTAGCTATGAACATATCCGGATCGTATGGATTGGGACCATCAACAGGATTGGCCAGCCAAAAATCCTGCCATACCATTACACCATGCCTGTCGCATGCTTCATAGAACTCATCATCACCGGTCTGTCCTACCCAGTTCCTTATCATCGTGAAATTCATATCGGCATGATAGGCTACTGCAATATCATATTCACGTCCGCGGTAATTAAGATTCGATTCCGGGAATCCCCAGTTTCCACCACGTCCGATGAATCTCCTGCCGTTAATGTAGATGCTCAGTATGTCATCGGTTTCATCAAAAGTCATTTCCCTTATTCCCGACTTAAATGTCTTTTTGTCAGATACTTCACCTAATCCACTTTCAAAGGCCAGCTCAACATCATACAGATATTGATCACCGTAACCTTTCGGCCACCAGAGCTTTGGATTCTCAACTTTCAGGGAAGGATGAGTTGTGGAATTCAATTTCAGTACTTTGGTTGCCAGCGGGCCCAACGTTACCTCTTCATCAAATTCTATATCACCGTACTTACCTGTAAGAGTTCCTGAAATCTCTTCATCGTTGTGGTTACATAAGGTAACTTCAATATTCAGATCAGCAGTAGATAGATCAGGTAACTGAAGGTCAGTTATTATAAAAGGATCCTCAATAGAAACAGGACCTGTAGAACTCAGGAAAACATCATTCCAGATACCTATATTCCTTCCGCGGATAGTAGGTATCCAGTCCCAGCCAATGGAGGCATGATAAGTTGGGTTATCAGCACCCAGTACGCCCCCGTTTTTATCAGGACTCAGGGCTGTTTGTTCCTTAATCACACCTATATTATCGTTCTTTATTATTCTGACAGCAATAGCATTCTTCTGACCTGGCTTAACAAGGTCTGTAACATCAAATTTACCTCTGGTAAAACCGCCTTCAATCCTGCCGGTTTTTTCTCCGTTAACATATATCTCAGCTTTCCAGTTTATCCCGTCAAAATTAAGAAACAGATGATCACCCGAAAAATCTGAAGGAACATTAAATTCATCCCTGTACCAGAAGTCAGAGTTAAAGAATGATTCAGAAATCATAAGCTGGTTATCGCTGTAATTAGGATCAGGTAAAGCCCCTGCATTCCAATAACTTACCAGGGCTGTTCCCGGAACTGTGGCGGTAATCCAGTTATCAGCCGTATATCCGGTCTTTGAAATTTCATCACCAGGTGAAAATACCTCAGATGCCCTCATTATTTTCCAGTTTCCGCCGCTTAAATACATTTTATTATCGGTAACTGCTGGTTCATCCTTTGCATCAGGTACCAGCCCTCCTTTACCAAACACTTCCATTTCGCTGAGGATGTATCTTGTATCAGGATTAAAAGGCTCAGTCACAAGTAAACGTACATAGCGTCCCCGGACATTCTCAGGAAGCGATATTTCATCAATAAGACCTACATTCTCAGGAAGATCAGCTATTTTGTTCCAGTTCACAGCGTCATCTGAGATCTCTATTTCGCCTCTTTTTGCCCTGTTAATCCAGTGAAGCTTAACCATATCGAAATCTGCTTTACCTCCAAGGTCCACATATACCCATTCTTCTCCTGTACCGGCACTCATCCATGCACTGGTAAAATATTTTGAGGGCGCTACTTTAAGACGCTCTTCATCTTTAAAAAGATCGAAGTTCCCAAAGGTCCATCGCTTGGCACTCGGAGCCGACATGGTTACCTTGTAGAAATTATATGCCACAGGTTTTTTAAATTCAAATGACTGGTTTACCATCCTGGTAAGTTCCGGCATTCTGAAGTTAAAGCTAAAGGATGGTCTTGGAGCCAATGAATCAGCCGGATCGAACGGACCTCCAAAAGGATTTGCCGGCCGGCGTCTTTCTGACCTTCTTCGCTGTTGTGACTGGTTGGCAAACATTGCAAAGGGATTGGGTCTCCCCTGTCCAGGTGATCCTATCCCTTTTGATTTCCCAAGTTCATCCCAGTTTACCCTGTCATTGGAGCCGTAACAGGCAAATTGCCATCCTCCGGGTTTTTTATCGTCGTAGGCGAGGGTGCCGTTGAGTGTAATCTTTGTAACCGTGGTCTTTTCCTCGCCATGGTTCATCTGCAGTTGTAACCAGATTTCATTTCCCTCAATGCTTAATTCGGTTACACTATTATGATCAAAGAGCCACTCACGTTCATTTTTTGGAACTTCACCCTGATTTGTAGAAAGTGAGATAAAATCGGGCATCTGATCTGTTATTATACCATCTGTAACAAGCTGAGCTGTAAGATTATAATCCCAGCTTGAAGAATGGTATGCAGCGCGCAGTCCGGCAATGTTCCTGTAAGTATCATCATCCGTTACAAGTGACGGGCCGGAGTATTCTTTGGGATCACCCGGGTAGATACCTACGCCCCTTGTATATTTGTCAGTTTTCCGGCTACATCCGGAAACGAGGATCACCAGGCACAGTATCCCCGATAAAATTGTAAATGTCAGTTTCTTTTGCATTTCTCAATAGATTAGTTCTATTCAACGTAAATTCATTGATAGAATGGTAATTACTCTATGTTATCTAAACTTTAAAATCAGATATATACATAATGATCGTAGCAATGGATCACCATATCTGAAAATGGTTTATTTGTTATTTTGACAGAACAGGAATTTGCCTGTTAATTGATTCTTCAAGAGAAATGAGTGTTTCTGTTCTGACTATTCCCGGGATATTCTGAATCTTATCTGACAGTATGGTTTTCAGGTGTTCATTATCCCTGGTGTAGACTTTGATAAAGAGGGAATAATTACCTGTAGTATAGTGACATTCAATTATTTCCGGTACATCCTGGAATTTTTTGACCACATCATGGAAGTGTCCCGGACGTTCAAGAAATATACCGATATATGCACAAGTCTTAAAACCCACGAGTACCGGGTCGACCTTGAATTCCGAACCCCTTATCACACCTATGCGGATAAGGCGCTGTACCCTCTGATGTATTGCAGCACCTGAGACCCCGCATTCTCTGGCAACCTCCAGGTAAGGTATCCTGGCATTTTTTGTTATTATATCCAGTATCTTCCTGTCGAGATTATCGATCTGTAAGTTTTCTGCCATTGTAAAAATGATTGATTAATAGATTGATACGAATTCTTATCTGAGATAAATAAAATCAAGCAAAAGATAGAAATAATTATCCGGAAATACAAAATAATGCGAGATGAGTAAAAAATTAATATAGCTGAACAATTCCATCCCGAAATTTTTCGGGATCCATGGTAACATCCATGGGAAAAGTGTAAATCAATGGTGCACCACCGGAGGTGGTGCTGAATAAGATTGACAAAATTATTTATTTATGTATCCTACAATTTCACTGATATCGTTAAAGCCCTTTTTTTCAAGATACTGTTCTATTCCTTCAAGTATTTTCACTGAGGCCCGGGGATCAATGAAAGAGGCTGTTCCTACCTGAATTGCTGAAGCTCCTGCAAGGAAGAACTCAATGGCATCATCTGGATTCATTATCCCTCCAATGCCTATTACAGGGATTTTTACGGCCTTTGCTACCTGCCATACCATTCTGAGCGCAACAGGTTTAACAGCTGGTCCGGATAGTCCCCCGGTACCAGTTGCAAGTGATGGTTTCATATTTTCCGTATCAACTGCCATACCCAGAAGGGTATTTATCAGAGATACAGAGTCGGCTCCCTCCTCTTCTGCAATTCGGGCAAAATCTGCTATATCAGTTACGTTGGGTGAAAGCTTTACTATCAGTTTTTTTGAACAGACTGCCCTGACTGCCTTAACCACTTTGCGGGTTGAACCTGGATCCGTCCCAAATGCCATCCCTCCCTTCTTCACATTAGGACACGAGATGTTGAGCTCTATGGCAGGTATCTTATCAAGTATATTTATCCTCTCAGCAAGAGCAACATAATCCTTGAAATAACTACCGTTAATATTTACAATTACATTCGTCTTGTATTTTGAGATACGGGGATAGATATTCTTTTCAAAATAATCAATCCCCTTGTTCTGCAGTCCGACAGAATTAAGCATTCCTGAAGGCGTTTCAGCCATTCTAGGTGATGGATTTCCTTCTCTTGGCTCCAGTGTGGTACCCTTTACTATTAACCCTCCCAGCCTCGAAACATCAATAAAATCGTCAAATTCAGATCCATGGCCAAATGTCCCTGAGGCAGTAAGAACCGGGTTTTTAAAGTGAAGATCTCCTATATTAAAGCCGAGGTTTACCATATCAGGTCTTTAATGTTGAAAACCGGTCCATCAGTACAGGTACAGAGGTTACCTTTCACAGTCGTAACAATACAGCAAAGGCAGGCTCCGATACCGCATCCCATAAGTGTTTCAAGTGATACTTCGCATTCGATATTTTTTTGTCTGCAATAGTCACCCACTGCTTTCATCATTGGAAGTGGTCCGCAACAGAAGATACTGTCATAACTCTGTGCAGATAGTACTGAATGTGAAGTTATAAATCCCTTTTCTCCACGTGATCCGTCTTCGGTGGTAATAAATACCCTTCCCAGTTCAAGGTATTCATCATATTCAATAATACTTTCATTGTTCCGGAAACCCAGCAGAATGTCAGGATTGTGCCCGTTTTCATTAAGGTATTTTCCCATAAATAATAATGGTGCCACCCCGCAGCCGCCACCAACCAGAATTATCCTCTGGTTGTTTCCAGGCAGGCTGAATGAATTTCCGAGGGGATATATTATATTGAGCATATCTCCTTTCTCTAGACTTGAAAGAGCTTCAGTCCCCTTTCCGGCTATCTGGATAAGGAATTTAAGCGTATTCTCTCCGTAATTGACATCATGTATCGAGAAGGGCCGGCGTAAAAAAGTCCCGGGACTTCCCTCCACTTTTATCTCAGCAAACTGCCCAGGCCGCATCTCAGGCAGCTTCTCCTTTCCCCACAGTTCAATTATAAAGGAGTCCTTATTAAGTTTTTGATTATTAATTATTTTGAGAGATTCAATACGTTTACCCATCTCCTGATGTTTGCCGTAAAGATAAATTTATTAGTGCATATCATAAAATTATCATTTTACATTTAATCTGAAAAATGACATTTATCAGGAGATCATAACAGATTATCAGGAAAATACTCCTCAAAACTATTATCAGAATAAAACCAGACTATTTTTTCCACTATTTTTTTATTACCTCTGCTCTTGCCGGTATAACTGTTTATATCTTTGTTAATTAAATGATTTTCAGATTTTTTCTCAGTTTTCTCATTATATTCAGCATCGTCTTTTGCTATATTGTCATCTTTATAATCCAGAGTTTTCTGTATTAATTCATCTTTATACATGTTACCTTTTCCAAAAAGCAACCATTCTGTGGAGATGTAATCATATGTTTCAAGCATTTTCAATACAAAATCGAGACTTGGATTGTTTCTGCCTGATAAAATATGTGATATACCCGATGGCTGAACACCAATCTCTTCTGCAAATTGAGCTGAAGTCCTATTCTCTGCTCTTAAAAACTCCAATATACGCTCTTTCATAAAAAATAATTGTTTTTACAAATGTAAACTTATTTATATTTACATGTGTAACTTTATAGTCATTACAAATGTAACATTGTTATATATTTGAATATTACCAAATATCATATCTTATCTATATGCCTGAATATCAAATTTATATATTGTGTATATATTTGATGCTATGCTTGAGTTTAGATATGTAATTGGCTGGTATATAATCCATTAATTGGTCGATCTAAAATTAATTTGCAGTATATTCATGTATAAGTTGGGAAAAGTTACAGTTCTATGCTATATAATTGGAATTAATTCACTGAATTTTAATGAAATATATATCGGCAATAAATATTGTTACTATAATTTACAGTTGTAATCATTAAATGTTTGAAAAATCAATTACATCTGTAAATTTACTATAGTAATTGCTGGTTTACAATTGTAATCATACCTCAGATACCCGTGGTAAATCAGTTTTATATTGTTTTTATTGCTTAACTCTGTCAGATTTTAATATTCGGCAATTTACTCCTACTCCACCCGGTAAAATTTAATTCTCGCAGGTTTAATGAAAATGAAAAAATATTTCGGTTTAGGAGGAATTATGACAGAGTTTATTTTTCTTTAGAGAATATTTGTATCTGCAATGGCAAAGAAAAAAATTTCGATCGCTCTGCATTACCAGATTCTTATTATGCTGGTTGCCGGAGGTTTTTTTGGATTTTATTTCCCGTCAGCCACATCCTATACCAACTGGGTGGGTGAAATATTTCTCAGGAGTCTGAACATGATAATAATACCTTTGATCCTCTGCTCTATTACAACAGGGGTGGCGAGTGTCGGAAGCAGCGGAAACCTGGGAAGACTTGGTTTTAAAACTCTTGGTTACTATGTATTTTCAACTCTTGCTGCCATTGTAACAGGATTATTATTTGTTTCTTTACTGAAACCAGGAGTAGGTGCGGAACTCGGATTCCAGGCGCCTGTGGAGGAGATAGCTGCAGCGACCGATAATTTTGGCAGAACACTTATTAAGATTGTACCCACCAATATTTTCGAGGCATTGGTCCAGGGTCAGATGCTTTCGATAATATTCTTTGCTATTCTATTCGGGTACTTTATTACCCGGGTCAGTACAAAATCGAGGGAAATGCTAACTGATTTCATTAATTCTACCCTTGAGGTTATAATGAAAATTACCCTGTTTGTAATAAAATTCACACCTCTTGGCATCTTCAGCATTACAGCCAAGGTAATTGCACAGCAGGTAGAGATGGGAAATAGCATCAGTGAAGTCATAAGTCGCCTCGGCATTTATTTCATCACCGTGATGCTGGGATTGCTCGTACATGCCTTTTTGACTCTTCCATTGTCAGTAAAACTCCTTGGAAGGGCAAATCCTCTGAAACACTTCAGGAATATGGCAACACCACTGCTAACAGCCTTTTCAACATCATCATCGAATGCAACCCTTCCCCTTACAATGGAAGCTGTGGAAGAGAATGACGGTGTCTCAAACAAAATAGCAAGTTTTACACTTCCTCTTGGTGCTACCATTAATATGAACGGAACGGCACTTTATGAGTGTGTTGCAGTTATGTTTATAGCCCAGGCATACGGCATTGATCTGACTGTTGGTCAACAACTTGTAATGGTATTTACAGCGCTTCTTGCTGCAATAGGGGCAGCAGGTATTCCCATGGCCGGCCTGGTGATGATGGCTGTTGTTCTTAATGCTGTTGGTCTGCCCCTGGAGGGCATAGGCCTGATATTGGCCGTTGATCGTATTCTTGACATGTTCAGAACAGCAATAAATGTATATGGAGACTCCTGTTGTGCAGTTATTATTGCAAAATCGGAGGGAGAAATACTGAAGATATAGATTCCCTTATAACCAGAAAAGAGATCTTTAATTAATATATTCTCAGAAAGTAAAGCTCACACGAATCTCCGGGTTACCGTAAATATCAAATACAGATTCATTTAATGCCCAGAGCAACGTTAAATTTATTGATCCTTTCATTCCAACAGGCTGGCTTATTCCTCCCCCGACAAGGATAGTATTAACTCCAAACCTTTCAGATGTATATGGGGGATCCTTCCAGAAGGCTGATTCAAGGCTCAGATATTCATCTTCCGCATGCAGGAAAATTCCCATATTAATACCTATCGGTATTATTGAGTTAATATTCTTGATAAGTACAATATCAGTATATCCTCTTCCCCCGTAAATATTGGTCCTGCCAAAATAAGGATCTTTATAGAACCTGTAATTGGGACCAACAGCCACAGCAAGTCGTGGTAAAACCCATAAACCAACAATGGGAGCTACCTCTATATTAGTTATTGTACCGATCTGAAGCCCAAAGCTTCCGCCAAAGAATATCCTCTCCCTGAGAGGAGGAGTTTCGCTCCTGCCCCCTCTCTGTGCAAAAGACTCAGGAACAGCAATAATTAATAACAGGATCAGAATCATAATCACAATATGGAAAAATCTTTTGAAACCGATCTTATTTTGATTGAGTGTCATAATTACATTTTTGTAACTTTGAAGAGAAGATTACAAATAAACGAAAAAAACTAACCTTATTATATACATGCACTGAAATGAATATCATCGTAAATGGAGGAACAAGAGGCATTGGAAGGGAAATAGTCCTTCTGCTGGCAAAAGAGAACAGCAACCGGGTCTTTGTGACAGGAAGAAACAATGCTGCATTAAAAGAGATGGCTGAAACAGCTGTCAATAAAAATATTTTCACTTATACTCTTGATATAACAGCCTTAGAAGATCATGAAAAATCGTTTATTGATACTGTAACAGGTTGCTTTGAGGATGTTGATATTTTGATAAACAATGCAGGCTACCTGGTTCACAGGGATTTCATGAATTTTGATAAAGAAGAGGCCAGGAAGCTTATGGAGACCAATTTCTTTGGTCCTGCTTCTGTAATACGGCTCCTTCAGCCATTGATGAAAAGCGGCTCTCACATAGTAAATATATCCAGTATGGGAGGTTTCCAGGGGAGTTCAAAATACAGGGGTATGTCATATTACAGTGCCTCAAAAGCGGCTCTGTCATGCCTGTCAGAGTGTCTTGCCGGAGAATTTCGTGAATCAGGTATTGCTGTTAACTGCCTGGCGCTGGGGGCTGTACAGACAGAGATGTTTGAGGAGGCCTTCCCGGGTCTCAAAGCTCCCGTAACCGCAAAGGAAATGGCAAAATATATTGCTGACTTCGCGTTGAACGGTAATAAGTTCTTTAACGGAAAGGTGCTGCCTGCGGCATTCAGTGATCCGTGAAAATCAGGAGTAAGTCTTGATTGCTATTTCCCCGCTCAAAGCCAGTAATCCATTAAAAGCCAGAGATTTAATCTCATCCTCACCGGGATATATCATTACTTTTGCTATGAACTGAACCATTGATTTAATACTATTTACAAATGATACGTTGTATACCAGTCCGCCTGTAAGTATTACCGCATCAACTTTACCTTCAAGGACGGCAGCCATTGCTCCTATCTCCTTTGATACCTGGTATGCAGCAGCATCCTTTATCAGGATCGCTTTCCTGTCGCCCTCTTCTGCCATTTTACAGACATCCTTAAAGCTGTTTGTGCCCAGGTAGGCCATCATACCGCCTTTACCTGTTATCATCGATTTTATTTCGGCATGAGAGTATTTCCCGCTGAAGCACAGGTCGGCCAGTTGTCCTGCTGGAAGAGTACCAGAGCGCTCGGGAGAGAAAGGGCCATCACCGTGCAGAGCATTGTTGACATCGATAACTTTGCCCTTTTTATGAGCTCCCACACTTATTCCTCCTCCCATATGGGCTATTATCAGGTTTAGATCCTCATAATTCTTTGCTGCTGTTGCCGCATACATCCTTGCAACAGCTTTCTGATTAAGTGCATGAAATATCGATATCCTTTCAATCGCAGGATGCCCTGATATCCTCGCCAGCGGCTGGAGTTCATCAACGACCACAGGATCAACAATATATGCCTTTGCATCCGGCAGTGCTACTGCAATATCATGTGCTATGATGCCTCCAAGATTACTCGCGTGCTGACCAAGAAGTCCGGTTTTAAGATCAGCCAGCATCTTCTCATTTACCTCGTATATGCCTGATTCAATAGGCTTTACAAGTCCACCCCTGCCAACAACGACAGCTATTCGTTCAAGATTGCAATTCCTGTTATGCAGCTCCTGCATGATAAGGTTTTTACGGAACTCGAACTGATCGGTAATTAGTTTATATTTCGATAATTCCGAATGTTCATGAGAGAGTGTTTTCTCAAAGAGAATATTTTCCTCTTCAAACAGGGCAAATTTTGTTGAAGTCGAACCGGGATTTATAACAAGTATCAAACGCTTCCTCATATTACTGTAAGTATAATCATAACAAATTATGTCATCATGCATGCCAGGGAGATGCAGTAGTATTTAGATTTTTCACTTTCGCTGCGTGACATGACAATAACAGGTTTTTCCGTCCCTCTGATAAGACCTGCAAGTTCTCCGTATGCAAAAAGCATCAATCCCTTATAAAATGGATTACAGGATTCGAGTGAAGGAAAAAGGAGAATATCTGCATCACCATTCACCGGTGTATTAACTCCTTTAATTTCAACACTTTCCGCATCACATGCCAGGAAAAGGTCGAGAGGACCATCCATTATACAATCTTTAATAATCCCCTTTTCGACCATTTTAATCATTTCGGGATAATCCACTGAATACCTGAAGTGACGACTTGGTTTTTCAGATGCTCCAATTAGAGCTATCCTGGGTTTTTCAATACCGAACCTGTTTGCCATTTCAATTGCATAATTAGCCATTGCAGCTTTCTGTTCAAGATCAGGAAAGGGTATTACTGCCGGGTCGGTTATAAACAATAGTTTATGATAGGCGGGGATCTCAACAGCGCAAACATAGCTCAGTACGGCATCCGGGAGCATTATTCCCGTTTCTTTATCCATTACAGCCTTCAGGAACTTATCAGTTCCTACCAGTCCCTTCATTACAATATCTGCCTTACCGCTTTTTGCAAGTCTTACAGCTTCGGCTGCTGCTTCTGACTCGTCGTCAATATCGGTTATTTCAAATTTCTTATAATCGATACCCTTTTTTATGCATGTATTTTTTATTTCACCGGCCTTTCCTATCATCAGGGCTTTAACAAATCCTTCATCAACTGCCCTGTTGATAGCGCCCACAGTATTTATATCCTGTGCCCAGGCAACGGCAATAACATGCTTCTTCTTAAGGATCAGCACATTTTCTACCATCTGATCAAGGGAGCTGATCATAGTGAGATTATTTGCTGGCAGCTGCAGCTAAAAGAATACTGTAGTATTTTGCCTGTTCCGAGTCTGATCTTGATGTCAGCACAATTGGAACCCTGGCACCAAGGATCACTGAGGCTACTTTTGCCCTGGCGAAGAAAACAAGGGATTTATAAAGAACATTTCCGACTTCAATATCGGGCATCAGAAGAAGATCGGTATCGCCGGCAATTTCACTTCTTATCCCCTTATTTTTTGCACTCTCGAGGCTGACAGCATTGTCAAATGCCAGTGGTCCGTCAATAATGCAATTTTTTATCTGGTCACGTTGATTCATCTTTGAGAGGAGTGCAGCATCAAGTGTGGCTTCCATATTTTCATTAACCATTTCCACAGCCCCAAGTACAGCTACTTTTGGCATAGAATAGCCTAGTTGGATAAGGCAGTTAACCGAATTGTTGATTATGGCAATCTTGTCTCTCAGGTTAGGTGCGATATTCATCGCTACATCCGTTACAGCAATAACCTTATGATATGTTTCAACTTCAAAAAGTGCAAAATGAGAAAGAAGATTCCCGGTACGCAGTCCCCATTCTTTATTCAGAATACATTTGAGTAAAGTAGAGGATCCAACCTTTCCTTTCATCAGGATATCTCCCTCATTATTGTGCACCATTTTTACTGCAATCTCCACTGCCATTTCAATACCCGGCTCATGTATTATCCTGAGTCCTGTTATATCGTAATTATTTGAAGTACATATATTCTGGATACTCTCCTTATCGCCGATAAGGATAGGTTCAATAATGTTATCTTTCCATGCTCTTACTACAGCACTTAGGGAATGCTCATCCTGAGCTGTGGCAAGGACAAGTTTCTTCTTTGGACCGCCGGCCACTATAATTTTCAGGTCTTCAAGACTTTTTAATACCATAAAATACTCCTTTTACTTTTGTTTTTCAAGCTGTTCAACGATAGATCTTGTGTCGGATGCAATTACATATTCCTCGTCGGTACAAACTGCCATTACGGTAACTTTTGATTCTGGTTTCGAAATAATTATATCGGTTGCTTTTGCTCCGTCATTTGTTTCTTCATCGAAAATGATACCCAGGCTTTCCATATCAGCGCAGATCATTTTTCTCATATTGAAATCGTTCTCCCCTATTCCTCCAGTAAACACCAAAAGGTCAGCTCCATTCATGGCTGCAAAATATGAACCTATGAATTTCTTTGCCTTATAGGCATACATTTGAAGAGCGAGTATTGCTTTTTTATTACCGGCTTCAGCTGCTGTTTCAAGGTCACGCATATCGGATGATATTTGTGAAATTCCAAAAACACCGCTCTTTTTGTTGATCATATTATTAACACCTGTAACATTAAGATGCTCTTTATCAGCAATATAAACAAGAACCCCGGGATCTACTTCTCCTGTTCTTGTACCCATTATCAATCCATCGACAGGTGTAAATCCCATGGATGTATCCACTGAGATTCCATTTTGTACTGCTGTTATTGATGCACCATTTCCCAGGTGGCATGTTATTATTTTAAGATCTTTTATGTTTTTTCCGATAATCCCGGCAGCTTTATATGCAATAAATTTATGACTGGTTCCATGGTACCCGTATTTTCTTATCCTGTACTTCTCATAGTATTCATAAGGGATGGCATACATATAGGCATAATCAGGCATGGTCTGGTGGAAAGATGTATCAAATACAGCAACCTGCGGAATACCGGGAATAAGTTTCTCCACCGATAATATCCCTTTTAAGTTTGCCGGATTATGAAGAGGAGCCAGTTCAATACATTCTTCAATAGTTTTTTTAACATCATTATCAACAAGGACACTCTCCTTATAGTTTTCCCCGCCATTGACAACCCTGTGGCCCACAGCTGTTATTTCATTGACATCCCTGATAACTCCATATTTGGGATCGCACAGGACATCCATTACCATGTTAATGCCCGTCGTATGATCGGGAATATCGGTGATCACCTTATATTGTTCTCCTCCTGTCGGAGTGTGAGTCAGGATACTCTCATTCAATCCAATACGCTCAAGGAGTCCTTTTGCTTTCATTTCACAGCCGTCCGACATATCAAACAGCTGGTATTTGATTGATGAACTCCCACAGTTTAATACCAGTATAATCATTTTAAAAAATATATATTTTTATGAATCTTGCTATTTTATTCCTGCTGCCTGGTTTGCTGTTATTGCAATCATACTTACAATGTCGCTTACTGAACAACCTCTTGAGAGATCATTTATTGGTGCAGCCATCCCCTGCAATATAGGTCCGATAGCTTCTGCATGAGCCAGGCGTTGAACAAGCTTATAAGCAATATTACCGCAATTAAGGTCGGGAAAGATAAGTACGTTTGCTTTTCCGGCTATCTTACTACCCGGAGCTTTCTTTTTTCCTATTGCTTCAACAAGAGCAGCATCACCCTGCAATTCCCCGTCAATAAGTATATCAGGAGCCATCTTCTGTGCAATTTGTGTTGCATTAATTACTTTGTCGACCATTTCATGCTTTGCGCTTCCTTTTGTTGAGAAGCTCAGGATAGCCACTTTTGGTTCCATTCCTGCAAGAACCTTTGCTGTATGTGCCGATGCCACAGCAATCTCAGCCAGTTCTTTTTCGGTCGGATCAGGATGAACAGCCCCGTCAGCAAAAATAATTGCACCATTATCACCGAAACCTTTATCAGGTAATATCATTATAAATGCCCCGGAGACCACAGAAATACCGGGGGCTGTCTTTACATACTGGAATGCAGGTCTCAGAACATCACCTGTAGCATGGTCAGCTCCGGAAACTTCACCATCTGCATCACCACTCTTTATCATCAATACCCCCAGGTACAGGGGATCTTCAATCAGTACTGCTGCCTCTTCCCTTGTCAGTCCCTTATTCTTCCTAAGTTCAACCATAAGGTCAATGTATTGATCCTTTCTTGAATGTGATCGCGGATCTATAATAGTTGTCCTCCCTATGTTTTTTAAACCAAATTTCGAAGCATGAGACTCTATCTGAACAGGATCGCCTAACAGAATAATTTGTGCAAGTCCCTCTTCCACTGCAATATCTGCTGCCTTAATAGTTCGTTCCTCATATCCTTCCGGCAGTACGATCCTTTTATTGTATAGCTTTGCATTCTGCTTTATCTTTTCTAATAATTCCATTGTATATCAAGATCTTAAATTGTTCGAATTTTTTGTTTTAAAAGTACAAAAAAAAAGTCCGAATATGCAATTCAGGAAACCATGATTATTCTCATTGTATTGTTTTTTTTTAAATTAGCCGCGCAAAACTTTAATATGACTACTGAAGCAATTTCCAAATGTCTTGATTCTTTAGCTGAGACTATAGAAGGTGACCTTAAATACGACACTATTACAAGGACCATCTATTCGACAGATGCATCTGTTTATAAAGAAATGCCCCTGGCGGTTATATGGCCAAAGAATATATCTGATCTTAAAAAAATAGTACAATTTACTTCAAAAGAGGGGATTGGCATTACAATGAGGGCTGCAGGAACCTCTCTTGCAGGCCAGGTAGTAAGCTCAGGTATCATCGTTGACATCTCCAGATACATGAAAAGGATAATTGAGATAAACGAGAATGAGATGTGGGCAAGAGTTGAACCGGGGGTGGTGCTTGATGAGCTTAATATTGAACTTAATAAGAGAGGCCTTTTCTTCGGACCTGAAACCTCAACATCGAACAGATGCAATTTGGGAGGTATGGTAGGCAACAATGCCTGTGGTTCTCATTCTGTTATATACGGATCAACCAGGGACCATACCATTGAACTTAAAACCATACTGAGTGATGGCAGCGAAGCAGTATTCGGTCCTGTTGATAAAGAGACTTTTAATGCAAGGGCTCTGCTAAAGAACCTGGAAGGAGAAATATACCGTAATATCAAGGAGATACTGGGGGACAAGGTGAACAGTGAGAGTATTCTCAGCGAGTATCCCGATCGTGGAATACCCAGGAGAAATACAGGGTATGCTTTGGACATGTTGTTAGACAGTTCAGTTTTTAATGAAGGATCTGATTCACCTTTTAACTTCTGCAAACTTCTTGCAGGATCAGAGGGTACACTTGCGATAATAACTGAAATAAAACTGAATCTCGTTAAACTGCCTCCGCCACAGAAAGCCCTGGTATGTGTACATCTGAAAAAAAGAAACGATGCTTTTCTGGCTAATCTTATAGCACTAAAACATAAGCCGGCTGCCGTTGAGATGATGGATGACAAGATACTGGCGTTAACGGAAAACCATGCCGGACAAAAAAAGAACAGGTTTTTTCTTGAAGGTAAACCTGCTGCTATAGTGATAGTTGAATTTGTCAGAGAGACACAGGAGGAAATCGACGCTGTTGTCGCTGATATGATAGATAACTTAAAATCAGCAGGATACGGATACGCATTTCCTATTGTTAAAGGCAGTGATATTCCGAAAGTATGGGATCTAAGGAAGGCAGGACTGGGTGTACTGGCAAATATGATAGGTGATGCAAAACCGGTATCACTGATTGAAGATACTGCAATTAATGTCGAAGATATGCCGCAGTATATTGACGATTTTGAAAAAATGCTGTCTGCTTATGGTAAAGAATCAGTTTACCATGCACATATAGGAACCGGTGAGTTACATATACGACCTGTATTAAACCTTAAGGATCCTGCTGATGTTGAATTATTCAGAACACTGGGTATTGAGACAGCCAGGCTGGTGAAGAAATACAGGGGCTCAATGAGCGGAGAACATGGTGACGGAAGACTCAGGGGTGAATTTATACCAATGATAATCGGAGAACATAATTTTAATCTCATTAAAGAGGTAAAGAAATCATGGGATCCGCAAAACATACTTAATCCGGGTAAGATTATAAATACTCCGGAAATGAATACTCACCTGAGGTACATTCCGGGTAAGGAAACCCCTGAAATTGAAACAATATTTGATTTCTCCTCTACAGGTGGAATTATTAGAGCAGCTGAGAAATGTAACGGGTCAGGAGATTGCCGTAAAACAAGTGTCATTGGAGGTACCATGTGTCCCTCTTTTATGGTTACAGGTGAGGAACAGAATTGTACAAGAGCCAGGGCAAACATATTGAGGGAGTTCATGTCAGCCGATAAGGACAATCCCTGGGATCACAAAGAAATTTATGAAATTCTTGATCTGTGCCTCTCATGCAAGGGGTGTAAATCTGAATGTCCTTCTGAAGTTGATGTTGCAAAACTTAAAGCTGAGTTTTTGCAGCACTGGTACGATAAACATGGGATACCTCTAAGAACCATGTTAATAGCACATATAACCCAACTAAACAAACTGGGTTCTGTTGCACCGCTGATATTCAATTTCTTTGTAAAAAACAAGCTGATCTCCGGACTGGTAAAATGGGCTGTTAACATTGCTCCTGAGCGGTCAATACCTTCTTTACACAGGTTTACCCTAAGGAGGTGGCTGCATAAAAACCTTGAATCAATAAATCCTGTTGAGCCTACAGGTAAAGTATGCCTTTTTATTGATGAATTTACTAACTATAATGATGTACCAACGGGAATTTCTGCAGTCAGACTTTTAACATCACTGGGATATTATGTAGTAACTCCAGAGCATGGGGAAAGTGCAAGGACCTATCTCTCAAAAGGATTGATAAGAAAAGCAAGGAAGATAATAAGGCACAACCTGTCACTCTTTAAGGATATTATAAATGAGCAGCTGCCCCTGCTTGGTATAGAACCTTCAGCTATTCTCGGATTCCGGGATGAATATCCTGATCTGGCAGGTGATGATCTTAAAGAAGCAGCCGGCAGAATAGCAAAAAACAGTTTTCTCATTGATGAATTCATTACTCACGAATTCAGGTCAGGGAAAATTAATAAAGAACTATTCGCAGACGACACTCGCGAGATAATTTTACATGCACATTGCCAGCAAAAAGCTATTTCTTCGTCCTCGTTTACTATTGAGATGCTTTCAATACCACAAAATTACACTGTCACTGAAATTCCCTCCGGCTGCTGCGGCATGGCAGGATCATTCGGTTACGAAAAAGAGCATTTTGATTTATCCAATAAGATCGGCGAATTGGTCCTCTTCCCTGCGGTAAGGAAGGCCGGAGAGGACATAATTGTTACGGCTCCCGGCACAAGCTGTCGTCATCATATCAAGGATGGAACAGGCAGAATTGCCCTGCATCCTGTCGAGGTTCTTTATAATGCGTTGAAAAAATAAATAGGGTACAAGATACACGATACACGGCTCAAGGTATAGAGCTCAATATTCAAGGTTCAAGGTAAAATCATCGGCATCCTCCTGAACGGGGAATTTATTTCTGAAATGCTCCAGTTCCTTAAGTGTGATCTCTGTTGTAATTAAACATTCCCTGTCACCTGCGTTGGCAAGAATCATGCCTTTTGGATCGATAATCATGGAATCACCCATATATTTGATTCCTGCACCATCGGTGCCAATCCTGTTTGAACCAACCACAAAACATTGATTTTCAATTGCTCTTGCTTTTAAAAGTATTAACCATACATCGCGCCTTACAGCCGGCCAGTTTGCTGAATTGATAAGCAGATCATAATCATTCCTGTTCCTGCTCCATACCGGAAACCTAAGGTCATAGCAAATATTCGGACAAATTCTCACCCCCCTGAATGTAAAAGTAAGTCGTATTTTACCAGGAGTAAATGATTCTTCTTCATTGGTCATCCTGAACAGATGCCGTTTATCATATGACCATGATTCTCCCTCCGGTGTTACTAACACCCATCGGTTGAAGTACTTGTTTCTATCCATGACAATATAACTGGCACATATACCAAAATTACCAGCCAACGAGATATTTTTCAACCACTTAAATGTTTCTCCATCAGGAGGTTCACTTAATTCTCCGGGATTCATTGAGAAACCTGTATTAAACATTTCCGGCATGATTACCAGATCGGTTTTACCACTGATATCTTTTATCAACCGCTCTATTCTTAAAAAGTTACCTCGCTTATTCTCCCATTCAATATCAGGTTGAACAACAGTAATTTTCATTTTAACAAATATTATTTAAAGGACTATCCGGTAAAAAAAAAGTACAGGATTTGAACCTGTACTTCTTCAACATATTTATTTCTAGTTTATTCTGTTGTCAGAGATTCATAATACTGGTTAATTATACTACTTACCAGCGGTTTATAATAGAGCCAGAAGAACCTGCGGAAGTCATCAGGTTTCTCGGTATACAAAATCCCTTTAAGTTTTTCTACCCCCTTTATTCTGGATGTATACATCGAAAGATTCGTGGAGGTAAAGTCGCCGGAGAAGTAATAGGTCCTTTGAACTTTAGGTTCCATAATTACTGCCGGGAATGTTTTTGTCAGTCCGTATTCATACAGAGCTGAATCACCTGCAGTGGTTGTACTCAGACTGAAATTAGATATTATGGTATTTGCCTGTGGGTCTATAATATTAAACCATTCGCCGAATGGAACTGTTTCCGGGAGGTTAAATTTTTTACAGTTAGCAGTATCTGTAACAATCTGTACAGGCATTTTGTTCACATGTGTACCTTCCTCGAGGATTATTATAGATTTATCACGGAGAAGCACAATACCCGGTTTCTTGAAAGTCCAGTGTTTCTTATATTGTTTACGGTACATTGCTGTCATCCAAACGGGGAAGTCCTCACTGAGAGTATCAAGCGAGGTGAAGTATTTACCTGTCCAGCCGTCAAATTTTATTCCAAGCCGCTCCTGTATCCTGTACGATTCATATTCCGGTGTCGGGTAATCAAAAGTGTTGTATTCGAGTATAATAAGTTTATCCCTGTCCTTCATCTCCTTAATGAGGAAATTATCGTTGCTGTTGAGTCCGCCATATAGTTTCCTTGACCTGCGACTCTTATTTATACCCTGATACCAATCGTTAAAGAATACTCCGTATGTATCTGTAATATACAGGGCATCAGTCTGTTCAGCAAGCTTAATAATATCTGCCAGACGATAGTCATTCCTACCCCATAGTTTTGCTTTCTTTGGCCGGGCCGGCATGAATCCATAATAATCTTTAATATACGAGTAGCTTGACTTTTTCTCTTTCTTGACAAACCTGTCGTGTGTTAAGATCCAGTTAAGTGATTTATGTTTTACACGTTCAAAAGTAGAAACAGTCTTATCAACTATAACGATATCCAAAGGCTTTTTTGTTTGAAAAGTCCAGCGAAGCAGGTTTATTACCGGTAGAGCAATAATGACTACAATGATAATAATTACTATAAGCAGAGGTTTTTTCATAACTGAATTGATATCTGAAAGTATTCAAATATTAACACTATCTAAGTACCGTGATAAATCTCTAAATCAATTGTTAAATGTATTAATTTATTTTTTTTAAAGAAAATAAATTTGAAGCAATTTAGTAAAAATTATTTAACCTCAAAACTGTTAATACCCGCAGGCTGTGTTATAACCTCGTTTATCAGCCCCTCCTGACAGCAAATCATCCGGCATAATCTGTATTGCATTCACCTGCCCTATTGAGTGTCTCATCTTTGCTGCATGACCCATAATTTCCAGTTTCATCAAAACAGTAGTGTCAAGACTGTTAGCTTCATAGCTTATCCAATCGGGTTGCCACTGGTGATGAAATCTACCTGTATCAACGGCTTCACCTATGCTCATATTATGTTCAATAACATTTATTATAACCTGGAAAACAGATGTAGGTATTGTAGAACCTCCTGGTGAACCAGCCACCATAAAAAGTTTTCCATCTTTTTCAACAACCACCGGTGTCATTGAACTCAACATTCTTTTTCCGGGTTCGATCGAGTTTGCTTCCCCTCCCGTGAGTCCGAACATATCAGGTACACCCGGTTTCACCGAAAAATCGTTCATTTCATTATTGAGAAGAAATCCTGCACCATCCACAACTATACTATTTCCATATATATTATTCAGGGTGGTTGTTACCGACACTGCATTTCCGAAGCTATCCACCACGGAATAGTGAGTGGTTTCTTCGCTTTCATATTCCCTGGGGTTACCTGCTTTAATGTCATTGGATGGTGTAGCCTTATTCATATTAAAATCATTGAGTCTGTCAGCCAGGTATCGGCGGTCCAGAAGTTCATTTACAGGAACATCCACATAATCCTGGTCACCGGAATACTCAGACCTGTCGGCATATACCCTTTTTTCAGCTTCAGTTATCAGGTGGATTTCCTCCACTGAATGAAAGCCCCACTCTTTTAAAGGAAAAAGTTCTGCTATTCCAAGTAGCTGGAACAGGATTATCCCTCCTCCTGATGGAGGTGGTACAGAGATAAGCTTATAATTCTTATAATCAATTGTTAATGGTTTGCGCGATATCGACCTGTAATTATTAAGATCATCTTCAGTTATCAGGCCATTACCTCTTTCCATCTCCCTGCAAATAAGTTCAGCAGTCTTACCGGAATAAAATCCCTCCCTCCCATGATCCCTTATCCTTTCAAGTGTCTTCGCCAGATCAGGCTGGATAAATATGTCTCCCTCCTTCCATCTTGTTTTCTTTACAAAGGCAGGTCTGTTTTTGTTCTTCTCAATGAAGTTCTCCCTGTTACGGTTAAAAGCTGCAGCCTGTGCAGCATTTAATGGGAATCCTCTCCTTGCCAGGTCAATTGCAGGCTGTATCACCTGCCTGAAACTTAACAGACCATATTTCGAATGTGCCATGACAAGACCGTCCACAGATCCAGGAACTCCTGTAGCAAGGTGGGTTTCAATGCTTAAGCCATCAATTACAACACCTTTATTATCAAGGTACATATCACGTGAAGCCTTTAAGGGAGCCTTTTCCCTGAAGTCTATCACATCCGCTACTCCGTCATTTTTCCTTATTACCATAAAGCCACCTCCTCCTATATTTCCGGCTTCAGGGTAACAAACTGCCAGGGCAAAACCTGTTGCAACGGCTGCATCAACAGCATTACCTCCATTCATGAGAATTTGAACACCTGTTTGTGAGCCCCATGGGTGTGCAGATACTACCATCCCATGTTCTGAAACAATATGCCGACCTTCATCAAACTCTTTCCGGTTACCAGGTGAATGATAAATCATACACCCTGAAATAAGGGAAAAGAAAATTAGCGGTATATAATATCTTTTCATAAGGATTTCCATATAGACTATAATTAAATTAAAAGTGGTGCAGCAAGTATATTAAAAATTATGTATTAAATGCATTTATCAAGGTTTCAGAAGGAAGATTTATTTTAATTACTTTTACACAAACTTCTGTTATGCTTTCAAACCAACCCCTTGCAGAAAGGCTAAGGCCAAGGGACCTCGATGAATTTTGCGGACAGGATCACCTTGTCGGTAAAAATGCGGTGTTAAGAAAGCTGATTGAGTCGGGTAATATTCCATCATTTATTTTATGGGGTCCCCCGGGAGTAGGAAAAACAACCCTTGCATCAATAATTGCACACAGGTTAAAGAGACCATTCTTTCATCTCAGTGCTGTAAATTCGGGGGTCAAGGATGTAAGAGAGACTATTGAAAAGGCAAAGAAACAACAGTTTTTCAATCAACCTAATCCTATTTTATTCATTGACGAGATACACCGGTTCAATAAGTCACAGCAGGATTCACTATTGAGTGCTGTTGAGCAGGGAATAATAACACTTGTTGGTGCAACTACAGAGAATCCATCATTTGAAGTAATAGCACCCCTTCTCTCCCGCTGCCAGGTATATGTTATGAATTCTCTGTCAGTAAAAGAGCTTTCTGAATTGCTTACCAGAGCCCTCAAGAAGGATATATATCTTGCAGAATATAATATTGAAATAGCTGAATATGAAGCTCTTATGCGTTTTTCAGGAGGAGATGCAAGGAAACTATACAATGCACTTGAACTGGTTGTATCATCAGAGATTGATTCTTCGGGAACAGGTAGAATTATCATTACCGACGAGAAGGTTATGGCTCATGTTCAGGAAAAGCTGGCTCTTTATGATAAGAACGGCGAACAGCACTATGATATAATCTCGGCTTTTATTAAATCGATGAGGGGAAGTGATCCGAATGCGGCTGTATACTGGCTTGCCAGGATGGTAGAAGGTGGTGAAGATCCAAAGTTCATAGCACGCCGGATGTTAATACTTGCTGCCGAAGATATAGGTATGGCAAATCCTAATGCACTTCTTCTTGCCCAGGCTTGTTTTAATGCAGTCAATGTTATCGGCTGGCCTGAATCAAGGATAATACTCTCTGAAACAGCGGTTTATCTTGCTACATCACCAAAAAGCAATGCATCTTATATGGCTATTGAAAATGCAACCGAGACTATCAGGGAGAGCGGAGATCTTCCTGTACCTTTACATCTTAGAAATGCCCCGACAAAACTCATGAAAGATCTTGGATACCATAAAGATTATAAATATGCGCATAGTTATGAAGGTAATTTTGTAAAGGAGAATTACCTGCCTGAGGAAATTAATGGTACGAAGTTTTATGATCCGGGAAACAATCCCAAGGAAGAAGAAATCAGGAAGAGGCTTAAAGGATTGTGGAAAGATATTTACGATTATGATAAATAATATATATATATGTACTACAGGATGATTTTTGAAAATAAGGAGATTATTTTGCTAACTTTACAATGGAATGATAACAACCGGAATAGATATACCATTGCTGCAATATCCTGATTCGGGAAATTTTCTGCTTATTGCCGGACCCTGTGTCGTGGAGAATGAAAAAATTGTCTTTGAGATTGCTGAACACCTTGTTACACTTTCTGATAAATACAGGCTCCCTTTTGTCTTCAAGGCCTCTTACCGTAAAGCCAACAGGACAAGGATCGATTCATTCTCAGGAATAGGAGATGAAAAAGCCCTGAAAATACTTGCCGGGGTCAGGGAACAATTCACAATCCCGGTAATAACTGATATTCATAATCCGGACGAGGCTGAAACAGCAGCCCAATATGTTGATGTTCTTCAGATCCCTGCTTTTATGTGCCGCCAGACTGATCTGTTAATTGCTGCTGCAAAAACCGGGAAGTGGATTAACATCAAGAAGGGGCAATTTCTGTCTGGCTCATCAATGAGGTATGCAGTTGAAAAAGTAAGAGATTCGGGGAATAAAAACATAATGGTAACCGACCGTGGAAATATGTACGGTTACCAGGATCTTGTAGTTGATTTCAGGAATATCCCGGATATGCAAAAAACGGGAGTGCCTGTTATAATGGATATTACCCACTCACTTCAGCAGCCGAACAGGGAGTCAGGAGTATCAGGCGGAGTTCCTGAGATGATTGAGACCATCGGGAAAGCAGCCATAAGTGTCGGTGCAGACGGTATATTCATTGAAACACATCCTGATCCTGCAACTGCTCTGTCAGATGGTGCTAATATGCTGAAAATGGATAATATGGATAATTTATTATATAAACTTATCACTTTACGTAAAACTGTTAATTCATTTAATTCTTAAATTTTAAATTCTACTTTTTATGAAAAAGATCCTATTAGTCACAACATGTCTCTTAATGACAGTGGTGATAAATGCACAGTCTCTGGAAGAGATTGTAAAACAATATTCAGCGGCCAATAAATTGGACCAGCTTTCAGACAAGCAGACTATCAAGATTACTGCTACAATGTCGATGATGGGTATGGATATGCCGATGGAAATGTGGATGAAGAAACCCAATAAAATCAAAACTGTTACTAATATGGGCGGACAGGAAATGATACAAGTTTTCGACGGAGAGAAAGGTTTTGCCGTAAATCCTATGGCAGGTTCAATGGACCCTGTTGAAATGACTGCCGACCAGGTAAAGGAGATCCAGCGTAACAATGTATTCCACAATTATCTGGATAGTTATTTAAAAGAGGGTAAACTGACACTTGAAGGAGAGGATAATGTTAATGGCAAACCTGCTTTTAAAATAAAAGCTGTTCTGGAAGGTGGAAATACAGCAGAGCTGTTTATTGACAAGAGTACATATCTTCTCTTGAAAACGGCTACTGAGATAAGCCAGGGAGGTATGGCAATGACACTTGAAGCAATACCATCAGATTATAAAGATAATAACGGCGTTTTTCTTCCAATGAAGACAACCACTACAGTCAGTGGAATGGAAATAATCACTACTTTCAATAATGTAGAGGTTGATGTACCGATTGATGACAGTGTGTTTAAGATCAAATGACCCCCCTGCCCCCCTAAAGGGGGGTTGAAACCGGAAATATCGATGCAAACGAACATGCAGATGTGTTTTTATGGTTACAAAAAACGGTAGAGACGCTCAATTGAGCATCTCTACGTTTTTTTACAGCCGGCCTGTAAGCCGGGTTCTGTTTAATCCATCATTTACCTGGTCCTGCCATCACTGGCAGGATCATACGACCTACCCCCCGGCATTGGACGAGCAGCCCTTAGCGCCGGTATACATGGTCTCTCAACCCATAAGGTGTACGGCTTCCAGTGTCACCACCGGAACCGGTGAGCTCTTACCTCACCTTTTCACCCTTGTCCCGATCCCGAGTACTCGGGAGGGACGGTTATTTTCTGTTACACTACTTTACCCTCACGGATATCTTCCCGTTAGGAAATATGGTGCTCTCTGTTGCCCGGACTTTCCTCCCCCGACATTTAAGTCAGAAGCGATGGAACAGCCTGCTGCCCTGCAAAGGTAATAAATACTTTAAACATGATATAAGGACTTTATTTTGGCTATTTTTGCGGAAAAAATATGGCAGTATATTGTATAAATTCATTATTGCACGATCTCATATACTGAGACATGGACAGGATAACTGATATAAAAATAGATGACTACAACTATGATCTCCCTGAGGAGAGAATTGCTCAGTATCCGGTTAATGAAAGGGACAGATCAAAATTGCTTATATATAATAGAGGTATCATCTCAGAGGATCTGTTCAGAAACATTCATAATCATCTGTCTCCTGATTCCCTGATGGTCTTTAATGATACAAAGGTAATACGGGCACGTATCATCTTCACAAAAGAGACAGGAGCAAACATAGAGGTTTTCTGTCTTGAACCTTTGTCACCAATGGACTATCAGCAGGCATTCAGTACCGGTAGTCCGGTCGAATGGAAATGTATTATAGGGAACCTTAAGAAATGGAAGAAGGACTCAATCACCTGTCCGTTCACAAACGGGAATAATCAGCATACACTTTCTGCCACAAAGATAAGACCTGAAGGAGAGGCATGGAGAATCCGTTTCAGCTGGGATTCTAAAGATCTTAGTTTTGCTGAGGTTATTGAAAAAACAGGACACATACCTCTCCCACCCTATGTAAAAAGGGAAGATGAAGATGAGGATTACATACGTTACCAGACTGTCTATTCAAAAACTGATGGATCTGTTGCAGCACCAACGGCAGGACTGCATTTTACAGAATTTTTGATTGGTAAGATCAGAAAAAAAGGTATTCATCAAATATACCTGACGCTTCATGTAGGGGCAGGAACATTCAGACCCATAAAAAACAGTGATCTGTCTCTTCACGAGATGCACCGTGAACATTTCTTAATCAATAAAAAGGTCGTTGAAACCCTCCTGTCACATCAAGGAAGAATTATTGCCGTAGGAACAACAAGTGTAAGAGCTCTTGAATCTCTATACTGGATCGGAGTTAAGATATTAAGTCGAATTCAAAACGAAA